>DATCZB010000331.1:0-14646 GCA_036526155.1 Gammaproteobacteria bacterium | reverse complement strand
TGCTGTCGAAGGGCGGCGGCGTCTACGATCGGCAGAGCAAGTCGATCCGGCTCTCGGCCGAGGCCCGCAAGGCGCTCGGCATCAAGGAGAGAGAGCTGACGCCGCCCGAGCTCATCAGTCGCGTGCTGACGGCGCCCGTCGATCTGCTCTGGAACGGCGGGATCGGCACCTACGTCAAGGCGTCCAGCGAATCCCAGGGCGACGCTGCAGACCCGACCAACGACACCGTGCGCGTGAACGGCAACGCGCTGCGCGCCAAAGTCGTCGCCGAGGGCGGCAACCTTGGTCTGACCCAGCGCGCACGCGTCGAATTCGCTCTGAACGGCGGGCGCATCAATACCGACTTCATCGACAATTCGGCGGGCGTCGATTCGTCGGACCGCGAGGTCAACATCAAGATCCTGCTCAGCGACGCGATCCGCAGGAAGTCGCTCGCACCGGGCCGCCGCAACGCGCTGCTCCGCGCCATGACGGACGAGGTCGCCCATCTCGTTCTCGCCAGCAATTATGCGCAGACCGAAGCGCTCTCGATCATGGTGACCAAGGCCCACGAGCGCCTCGGCGAGCATGCCCGCCTGATCCGCATCCTCGAGAACCGGGATATTCTCGATCGGGCACAGGAGTTTCTGCCTGGCGAGGAGGAAATCGAGGAGCGCAATCGCGCCGGCGAGGGCTTTACGCGGCCGGAGCTCGCGGTAATCCTGAGCTACGCCAAGATCGAGCTGTTCGAAAGCCTCGTTGCCAGCGACATTCCCGACGAAAGACACTGCCAGTCGGAAGTCATCGAGTACTTCCCCGAGCGACTCGGTAAACGCTTCGGCAAATTCATCGGCTCGCATCGCCTGCGTCGCGAGATTGCGGCGATGCTGATCTCGAGCAGCATGATCAACCGGATGGGACCGTTCTTCGCGCTCCGGGCACGGGACGATACGGGCGGCGATGCGGCCGACGTCGCGCGCGCCTATGCCATTACGCGCAGCCTGTTCAGCACGCGCAGCCTCTGGCGTTCGATCGAAGATCTCGACGGCCAGATCCCGGCTCAGGTCCAGTACGCATGCTTCTACGAATGCATCCGGATGATTCGGCGCGCAGTGTACTGGTTCCTGCATCGGCGCGAACGCTACCGCAACATCGAGACGAGCATCGCGCAACAGCGCGATGAAGTTGCCGCAGTCCTGACCGCGCTTGGGGACTCGCTCTGCGGATGGTCGCGGCGCGCCTTCGAGCGCGACGTCACCGATTTCCGGTCGATCGGAGTGCCGGCCGAGCTTGCCGAGCGAATCGCCTCTCTGCGTCTCCTGACCCAGGTTCTCGATATCGCCGAGCTTGCGCGCGACCTCGGAGTCGCTCCGGCCACCGTCACGCAGCTCCACTTCGAGCTTGGTCGCGGGCTTCGTCTCGACTGGATTCGCGAGCAAATCGAGGAACTGCGCGTCGAGGGACAGTGGCGCGCCCTGGCGCGCGGCACACTGCGCGAGACGCTCGGGAGGGAGCACCAGGCGCTGCTCCGCAAGATTCTGAAACAGGCCGCCGACGGCGATCACGGCACCGCGCTGTCAGATTGGCTTGCGGCCTCGAACGCCCGAATAACGCGCCTCAAGCGAACACTCGACGAGATGCAGGCGTCGGGACAAATGGACTTCGCCACCCTCTCGATTGCGCTCAAAGAGGTCGGCCGGCTGCTCTGAGGCCCCGCGGCAGGTTGAACTTGACGCGGCCAACCCGAAAAATAGCGGCATGAACAAAGCACAGACCCCCGGCACGCTCGTCATGATTCGTCATGGCCAGAGCGACTGGAACCGCAAGAATCTTTTTACCGGATGGACCGACGTCGACCTGACCGAGCAGGGAATCGAGGAGGCGCGAGCGGGCGCGAAAACGCTGCTCGCCGAAGGCCTCGAGTTCGACATTGCCTACACCTCAGTCCTCAAGCGCGCGATCCGCACGCTCTGGCTGATGCTCGACGAGATGGATGCCATGTGGATTCCGGTCGAGCGCGACTGGCGTTTGAACGAGCGCCATTACGGTGCGCTGCAGGGCCTCGACAAGGCCGAGACGGCGGCCAGGCACGGCGCCGACCAGGTCAAGATCTGGCGCCGCAGCTACGACATCCCGCCGCCCGCGCTCGAAGAGGACGACGAGCGCCACCCGCGGCACGACAAGCGGTATCGTGACGTCGCGGCCGCCGACCTGCCGGCGACCGAGTCGCTGAAGTCGACGCTGGACCGGGTCCGCCCGTACTGGGAGAACCGGATCGTGCCGGATCTGCGTGCGGGCAGGAACGTGCTGATCTCGGCGCACGGCAACAGCCTGCGCGCCCTCGTCAAGATGCTCGAGAATATTTCCGATGCCGACATCACGGAATTCAATATCCCGACCGGCGCGCCGCGGATTTACGAGTTCGACGCGGACATGAATCCGACGCGAGGTGAATACCTGGGCGACGCCGAGGCGATTGCCGCGGCCGCCAAGGCCGTCGCCGACCAGGCAAGCGCCAGCACGAGCTAGCAGGCTCGTGACTCGGCGAGCCCTGTCTGACGCGCTGGCCCAATTCCGCCTCAACCGAATAACCACTCGTCACTGGCGCCAGGATCTGCGCGGCGGGCTGTATGCGGCGGCCGTCGCCCTGCCGATGGGGCTCGCTTTCGGAGTTGCCTCCGGCCTCGGGCCGGTTGCCGGCATCTACAGTGCCGTATGCACGGGAATTTTCGCGGCGCTCTTCGGCGGGACCGCGACTCAGATTTCAGGGCCGACGGGCCCGATCGCCATTCTGATGGCGAGCGTCGCAGCGAGCTTCGCCGGGCAGCCCGCCGCGATCGCCGGCGTCGTGCTGCTGGCCGGCGCCCTGCAGATTGTCTTTGGCGCGTTGCAGCTTGGGCGCTACATCTCCCTCGTGCCCTATCCGGTGACCTCGGGGTTCGCCACGGCGGTCGGCTGCATCATTATCACCATGCAGCTGAACCCGGCGCTGGGCCTGGCGCCGGTCGGCGATACGGTGACCGCGGTCCGTGAGCTGCCCGGACAGATTGCCGCCGCGAGCCCGGCGGCACTGGCAATCGCCGCGCTGTGCGCACTCGCCTGCGCGCTCGCGCCCGGCCGGCTCAGAAGCGTCGTGCCCGTGCACCTGGCCGTGCTGCTCGCCGGCAGCGCCATCGTCGGGCTGGTCGGTCTCGACGTGCCTTTCTTGGCCGCCCCCGACTCGCTGCTGCCGGAATTCGAGTTCCCGCCGCTGCTCGAGCTGCCCTGGACCGAGATCTGGGTTGCCGCCGTTGTGCTGGCCCTCGTCAGCTCGCTCGACAGCCTGCTGACTTCGGTCGCGGCCGACTCGGCAACGCAGCAATTCCATGACTCCGATCGCGAGCTCGTGGGTCAGGGGCTCGGCAACCTATTTGCAGCGATGATCGGCGCCCTGCCCGGCTCCGGGTCGACCTTTCGTACGCTGGCCAATATTCGCGGCGGTGGCCAGACGCCGTTGTCGGCTCTCATCCACTCGCTCGCGCTGCTGACGCTGCTGCTGCTCTTCGGCCAGCTGATCAGCTTCATTCCGGCAAGCGTGCTCGCGGGCATCCTGATTTATATCGGCCTCGGCATCATCGACTGGAAATACATCTCGCGTTTTCTGTTCGTGCCGCGCGGCGGCGTTCTGATCATGATCACCGTCTGGTTCGTCGCGCTGTTCGTCAATGTGGTGACGGGCGCCGCAATCGGCTTCGTCATGGCGTGTCTCGGCTACGTCAAGCGGATGGCCGACATCCAGCTCGAGGCCATCGACGTCAGCGACGAGGCGCGGGAGGAATCGCTTCTCAACGAGGACGAGCGGGCCGCGCTCGAGCGGGCCGAAAACAAGACCTTGCTGATCAACTTCTCGGGACCCGTGACTTTTGGCGCGGCGAATCGCCTCTACCGGCGGCTGGCCAACATTGCCGCCTATCGGGCCATCGTGCTCGATTTCAGCGACGTCCCGCTGATCGACGAAAGCGGAATTATTGCGCTCGAGAACATCATCCGGGCCGCCAAAGACCATGACCAGCTCGTCTTGCTCGCGGGTCTCAGCGCGGATCTCGCCCGCTCTATCGTTCGCTTCGGGTTAACTCCGCTGTTGAAGGAGTGCCCGCGCCATCGGGAGCGCCTCGAAGCACTCGAGGCCGCCGCCAAACATGCTCTGGAGGAATAGCATGCTGTATGTCCTAGGCTACGATTCACCAAAGACCGCGACCGGCGAGTACTTCGTCGCGCCTAACGCAGCCGTGATCGGCCGCGTGCGCCTCGGGCGCAACGTCAGCGTATGGTTTGGCGCCGTGCTGCGTGGCGATACCAACACGATCGAGGTCGGCGACGACAGCAACATCCAGGACAACGCCGTCGTCCACGTCGACGACGATGCGCCGACGATCATTGGCGACCGCGTGACCGTCGGCCACGCCGCAGTCGTTCATGGCTGCAGCGTCGGCAGCGGCTCTCTGATCGGCATCGGCTCTAAGATTTTGAGTCATGCGCGAATCGGAGCGTTCTGTATCGTCGGCGCCGGCGCTTTAGTCACTGAGCGCAAGGAGTTTCCCGACCGCTCGCTCATCCTCGGCGCGCCTGCCAAACGCATCCGCGACATCACCGATGAGGAAGTCGAAATGATGAAGCAAAGCGCCGCTCACTACGCGGCGCTCGGCCGGCGCTACCACGACGAGCTCGACCAGCTCTAAAAAGGGGTCAGACCCCTTTTTCTCCTGGAAAAAGGGGTCTGACCCGGAAAGCCTAGGCAGCTGATTCCTGCAGCTTGGGCGGGGGCGCGTTCGGCGCCGCAGGCTCGGCCTCTGCCGCCTCGGGCGGCGTCGTGTCGAGCCTGAGGAACAGGAGCGCGATCGCCGCGAGCAGCGAGCCGCCACCCATGACCAGCGCCACGGTCGGCACGCCACTTCCGCCTTCGAACATCAGGCCGGCGATGATCGGTGCCAGGATCGAGCCGCCACGGCCGAGTCCGATCGCGAATCCCGTGCCGGCTGCGCGAACCTGGGTCGGATAGGCATGGGCGAAGATCGCATACATGCCGTTGATCGCCGCGTTGATGAAGAATCCGCAGATAACACAAACCAGCGTCAGCTGGGTAAGCTCGGTCATATTGCCGTAAACGGCGACGAAGACCGTCGACATCAGCATCGCACCGATCGTCAGTTTCTTGAGATCGTACTTGAGGGTCAGGAAGCCGAGCAGCGCACCGCCGGTCGCACCGCCGACATTGATCCAGCTCAGGACCTGGCTCGCCTGCGACGGGTCGTAACCTCGATCCTCAACGATGACGCCGGTCCACTTCAGGATGAAATAGAACGTCATGATGTGGAAGAAATAGGCCAGCGTGACGATAACTGTCGTTCGCATCAGCTTCGGCGAGAAGATGCTTGAGCGGGACTTGTCGGCATGCTCCTCGGTGAGGTCAGGCAGCGCATCGACCGTTTCCTTGCCCATCTTCGTCAGCGTCGAATTGATGCGCTCGAGCGCGCCGGGCTTCTGCCTGCGCGTTTCGAACGCAACCGTTTCCGGCACGAGGAAATAGACAACCGGGATCATCACGGCCGTCATGCCGAAGCCGAGGAGAAAGACCGACTGCCAGCCGAAATTCGGAATCAGCGCCGCCGAGATGAACCCGCCCGTGAAAGCACCGACGGGGTAGCCGATCGACATCAGCGCGACGTTCATGTGCTTTTTCTTGCCGTTGGAGTACTCGGCTACGCAGGCGTTGATCGACGCCAGCATGCCGCCGATACCGAGTCCCGTGATGATGCGCCAGATCGAGATGTGCACGAGCTCGACCGGCCATTCCGACATCGGCCCGATCGAGATCAGTGCCGGATGCAGTATGCGGGCCATGATGCCGGGGTCGGTCGTGACCATGAACATGCCTGCCGTCATCATGACCAGACAGGCCAGCATCATTGGTCGCCGGCCCCAGACATCGGCGTACTTGCCGAGGAAGATCGAGCCGAGCGCCATGCCGACGAGCTCCATTGACAGCAGCAAGCCGGTCAGAGACGGGCCAATGCCGAGTTCGTCACGAATCGAACCGGCCGCAATACTGATCGAGAGCACGTCGAACCCGTCGAGCGCGTTCAACGCAATGGTGATCGCGACAACCAGGATCTGCATCCGGCCCATCGGCGAATTCGAAACGATTTCGCGTGGATCTTTAGTCACAGGATCAAGCCCCCCTGGCCCGCCTTGAAATTCTTGTCGCGAGAGCGTAGCACTTTTTGGGCTTCCGATGCGCTGAATGCGGGTACTGCGGTGCTAGGTCCTCCAGATTCTGACGAGCCCTTCCTGGGCCGTCGACGCCACGAGATCGCCGTTGCGCGCAAAGATTTCGCCGCGCGCGAGACCGCGCGCACCGCAGGCATTGGGGCTGTCCATCGAATAGAGCAGCCAGTCGTCGAGCCGAAATGGCCGATGAAACCACATGGCGTGGTCGAGGCTCGCCAGCTGCAGGGTCGTCCGGTCGAATTCGATCTCGTGGGGCAGCGTGGCCGTCGCGATGAGCTGATAGTCCGACACATATGCCAGCAGGCTTCGATGCACCTCGGGATCGTCGGGCAGGCCGTCGATGGCCCTGAACCAGAACCGTTGCCTGGGCTCGGATTTCTCTGCCGAGAGCATCGCAACCGGCTGCACCGGCCGGACTTCGAACGGGCGCTCGTGCATGTAGAAGCGATGCATCTTCTCGGGGATCGTGTCGAGCATCGCGGCCGTCAACTCACGCATGTCGCTCAGATCCTCGGGCGGCGGCACGTCGGGCATGCGGCTCTGATGCTCGACACCGTCCTCGCCGACCTGGAAGGACGCCGTCATGTTGAATATCTGGCGCCCGTGCTGAATCGCCGTCACCCGGCGATTGCTGAAGCTCCTGCCGTCTCGCGCACGATCGACGTCATAGACGATGCCGGCCTCGACGTCGCCGGCGCGCAGGAAATACGCGTGCAGTGAGTGCACGTGCCGATCCTCTGCGACGGTTGCGCTCGCGGCGCTCAATGCCTGCCCGAGCACCTGGCCGCCGTAGACTCGCGGGCTGCCGATATCACGACTTTCACCGCGAAAGATGTTGTCCTCGATGCGCTCGAGCCCGAGGAGGTGCAGCAGGTCGGCAAGTATCGGCTGCAAGCGACCGCCTCAGTCGTTGCGATTGAGCCGGGCAATCAGGCTCGACGTATCCCAGCGACGGCCACCCATGCCCTCGACGTCGGCATAGAACTGATCGACCAGCGCGGCTACCGGCAGCTCGGCGCCGTTATCCCGCGCCTCCTGCAGGCAGATTCGCAAATCCTTGCGCATCCATTCCACGGCAAAGCCGAACTCGAATTCGCCTGCGACCATCGTTTCCCAGCGGTTTTCCATTTGCCAGGACTGTGCCGCGCCTTTCGATATGACGTCGATGACGGCCGCCTCGTCGAGGCCGGCACGGGTCGCGAAATTCAGGGCCTCGGCGAGCCCCTGAACCAGACCTGCAATGGCAATCTGGTTGACCATTTTCGTCAGTTGCCCCGCGCCTGCGTCCCCGAGCAAGCGGACGCTTTTGGCGTAGGCCTGCATGATCGGCTCAGCGCTGCCGTAAGCCGCGGCCTCGCCGCCGCACATGATCGTCAACTGTCCGTTCTCGGCGCCCGCCTGGCCGCCCGAGACTGGCGCGTCGACGCAGCCAATCCCGCGGGCCGACCCGGCGGCGGCAATTTCGCGAGCAATACCGGCCGATGCCGTCGTGTGATCGACGAAGACGCCGCCCGAAGCCATCGACTCGATCACGCCACCGGCGCCGAGCACGACCTCGCGGACATCGGGATCATCGCCGACGCAGCTCATGACGAAGTCTGCGGCGCCTGCGGCCTCGGCGATCGTCGACGCCGCCGTGCCGCCGAACTCATCGGCCCAGGCCGCGGCCTTCGACTGCGTGCGGTTGAACACCGTGACCTCATGCCCCGCCCTGGCCAGCCAACCGGCCATCGGATAGCCCATGACGCCAAGGCCGATGAATGCAACTTTCTCAGTCATGCTGAATCCTGTATTGATCGACTATAGCAGCCCCGGCTCCCGTGGCAGCGGAAGCCCCCGTGGCTGCCAGCGCCCAGAAATGCGCGGTCAGGCGCACCAGGCGCCGCACTCTAGCAAACTCGCCGACAGAAAGCGGGCTCGAGCCTTCGTAGTAAGCCGCGAGCAATTCCCCGGCTTGCCGGCCCGAGAGCTGGTTCATCACCGCAAACGAGGCAAGGTCAATGACGGGCGGGCCGAGAACGGCGTAATCGAAATCGACGAGCTTGAGCCCGCGGTCGAATAACAGGTTCGAGGCGACGAGATCATTGTGACAGAGGCAGATGGCATCCGACCCGGCCGATCCCGCCAGCGCGACCAGCTCGACCAGCTCGTCGAAACACGCGCGATCGTCGGCCGACAAGGCAACGACCCCACCCGTCGCCGCGACATATCTTTCGACGTCGGCAACCGGATCGAATCGAGGAATGTCGACCGTTACGGCATGGAGCAGCCTCAGCGCGGCGACGACGTCAGCAATCCTCTCGCCTTGCCGCAGCGACTCGGGCCCGACTGCTGCAGCCTCGGCGAGATATTCGGTCACGAGCAGCCGGGCTTTGGCATTGAACCCCGCAGGTCGCGGCGTGATGCCGGTTTCGGCAAGCGTCTCGAGGACCTCGAATTGCTGCGCGGGACTCAACAGGGCCAGCGAGTCGGCGGTAAACGCTTTCGCGGCGAAGAGCCCGGCTGCTGTCTCGACGAGATAGGTCGTGCCGGTCGTGCCGGAGGCCAGCTCGTCGATGCTGCGCAGCTGCCCGAGCATCGGCTCGAGCGCGGCCTGGATGCGCCCGATCTCAGGCCGCGACACGCGCGTCCGCCGAGGCCGAGGCGGCCCGGTCACTCTGGAGCCAGGACCAGAAACCGAAAACGATCATGACGAGATAGAGGCCATATAGCGCCGCGTAGGCGAAAAGCCCGCGCTCGATGTAGAGATAGATGTAGAGCGAGTCGATAACGAACCAGTAGATCCAGTTCTCGATGACCTTGCGCGTAACCATGACGGTCGCCACGACAGCCGCCACCGTGGTCAATGAATCGAGGAACGGAAAAGCCGCATCGGTGCCGCGCAGCGCCCATGCGCTCAGCGCGCTTGCGAGCAGTATCACCGCGACCGCGAGCGCATGCGCCGACAACCGCCACCAGTGAACCCGGACGCCGGCGTGATCCGCGCCGCCCCGCCGCCACTGGATCCAGCCGTAAATGCCCATCGCGAAATAGAACAGCTGCAGGCCCGAGTCCATGTACAGGCGGGCATCGAAGGCGACGACCGACCAGATGGCCGTCGAGATCAATGCGGCCGGCCAGCACCACAAACTCTGCGGAATGGCGAGCGCGAGATAGGCGATCGCAAATACGACCGAGATGATTTCGAGATTGAATGCCAACTGCTCGGACAATGTGCAAACCCGTTGCGGTCAGAAGTAGCGCCGCATCGAGACGCCGACGAGCCGCGGCTCGCCGAACTGAACGTAGCGCTCCGGCACCCAGCCCTTGCGCGGGTCGTTGCCGAAGTAAAGCCCGTGCACGGCGACGTCCTCGTCCAGCAGGTTGCGCGACCACAGCGTCAGCTCGAACGCTGCGAGCTCGCGGCGCAGGCTCGCGTTGACGAGCGTCGAGCGCCCGATCTCGGCATCGTGGTAATACCCGTACCGGTGCGAGTCGCTGGCATCGACGCTGACGGCAAAACGCCAACCGGAATCGAACCGGTATTCGCTCCCGAGATGCAGCTGCCAGGACGGCGCTTTGGTCTGCTCGATACCCTGCCGCACGACGAAGTCGTCGAGATTGAGATCGAAGGTCGTCAGCGCGTCGACCTCGGAATCCATCAGGCCGAGCGCGCCGCGCAGCTGCCAACGGCTCGACGGCCGGTAGTCCAGGTCGAGCTCGACACCCAGGTTCTTGCCATCTGAGCTGTCGAGCACCCCGACCCAGAGGAAGTTGACGGGATCCCAGAACCACGATTCGAGCTGCGCGTCGTCGCGCGCCATGCGGAAGACGGCGGCGCCGAGCGCGAGCCGACCATCGGCCAGCTCGCTCCGGATGCCGATCTCCGTGCTGGTCAGCCGCTCCTGCCCGATCCTGAGCCGTGGCGCCAGGAAATCCTGGAAGCGTGGCTGCACGAACGGCTGCACGCTGCTCGCCTCGGTGTTGACGCCGCCGGGCCTGGCGCCTGTTGCCACCTCGGCGTAGAGCCGGGCGCGGTCACTGACGGCGAAGCTCAACGCGATTTCCCCCGAGTTGAGGTCGTCGCTGGTCTGGCTTGCGAAAGCGAAGCTGTCGCCGTAGTCGTCATCGAACTCCTCATGACGATAGCCGACGGTCAACTCGATGCGCCCGGCCAGTTCGATCTCGGCCTGGCCGTAAAGCGCAACCCGGTCGCTCGCATAACGGCTCGAGAACGCACCGTAGTAGCTGCGCTCGAGGTCCTCGCTTCGATCCTGGGCATAGAGCCCGACCACGTAGCGGCGCTCGAAGCCCGCACTGGACGAGCCCTGGCCGAGCCATCTGACGTCCAGCGACCGGTCGTTGCGCTCGCGCACGTAGCGGTCGGTATTGGAGAAGAAGTCGAACACGGGATCACACAGCGTTCCGTCGCAGATCCCGACGAAGGTCCAGTCTTCATCGAAGCCATAGTCGACCTCGCTGTCGAGCCAGTTCACCGTCGCTTCGATCGAGCCGCCCGACTCGAGCAGCCAGCGGCCGCTGACCCCGAGCGCCGAGAGCGCAAGGTCATCCCGCCCCGGCTCGTCCGACAGCGTCGTGCGCGTGTTGTCGAGCGAAAAGGCGTCGTAGCCGTTGTCGCTATCGAAACTGATCGCGGAAAAATCGATCGAGGCCGCGTCGCTCGGCGCCCAGCTGAGCCTGGCCCTGAGCATCGTCTCGTCGTAACCGTTGGTGTCGTCGCGCCCGAGCCAGACGTTTTCCATGTAGCCGTCGCTCTGATGCCGCCGGACGGCCACCCTGCCCGACAGGGCCTCTCCCAGCGGACCCCCGGCCGCAAATCCGAGCGTTGCCGTCCCGTAATCGCCGAGACCGGCATCCAGATAGGCGTCGAAGGATTCGGTCGGCGCCGCCGTGAGCACGTTGATCTGCCCGGCCAGGGCGCCGGCGCCGAAAGCCGTGCCCTGCGGCCCCCTGAGGATCTCGATCTGGTCGACATCGAACAGCATGGCGGCACTCGCAATGCCGCCGACATCGATACCGTCGATGCTGACGCCCACCGAGGAGTAATGCTTCGGATCGACGAACTGCTCGAGGTCACCGACGCCCCGGATCTGGATGAATCTCCCGCGCGACGAGCCGCTCGTCATGGTCACGTTGGCGGCGGCGCCAACGACGGCCTCGAGATGCTCGGCCGCACGCGCCTCGATCAGAACGGAATCGATGATGCTCGTGCTGCCGACCGTGTCGGCCAGTCGCTCAGGCCGGAAGCCCGTCGTGACGACGATCTCCTCGACGGTCTGCTGCGCAGCTGCCGGCTGGAACGAACCAGGTCCGGCCAGCCCCAGCATGGCGAACGTGAATATCGAAACCGAACTTTGACGCATCTGCTGCTCCGTAGTTCACGGGTGACGCGGCAAGGTGAGATTCGGTGAAAAATCCGTCCCTTCGCCGGCATTACCCGGATCAGGTTCTAAGGGTCATCGGCACGTTGCGCCGAAATCTCAGGCCGGTTGGGGCCCCCCCTCGGTCAATGAGCATCTTAACGCAGCAGCCGCGGGACTGGCCACAGTTCACGGCAGCGGCCGGACCCAGATATTGCGAAAGCTGATCGGCGGACTCGGATCGCCATGCGCCTGCAGCTTGATCGGCGAGTCGCCGTGCGCCCGATAGCGGGGCTGACCAATGTAGACCGTCTCGCCCGCGAGCTCCAAATCATTCTGGATGAGAACACCGTTGAAGAAAGCGGTAATCCTGGCCGGGGCCAGCAGGTCGCCATCGGGCGAAAAATCCGGTGCCGTCCAGACCACGTCATATGCCTGCCAGGCCCCGGGCGGCCTGGCGGGATTCGCGAGCGGGATCGATTGCTTGTAAACGCTGCCGGCCATCCCGTTGACATAGGTCGCGTTGTTATAGGAATCGAGTATCTGCAGCTCGTAACCGGCATCTGCCGGACCGGTCGAGGCAAGAAACAACCCGCTGTTGCCGCGCGCCTGACCGGAGCCCGAAATTTCTGTCGGAATGCGCCATTCGAGATGCAGCTGATAGCTGCCAAACCGGCGCCTGGTCTCGATATTTCCGGCCACTTTATCGACCGTCATCATGCCGTCGGCAACGATCCACCCTGCTGCCGAGCCGTCGCGCGTGTTGACCCACTCGTCGAGTCCCATGCCGTCGAACAACACGATCGCGTCGGCCGGCGGTGCCGCAGCGACGCCGCCCGGCGCCGGCTCGACGACAGGCGGTGCGGGTTGCCAGATTTCGGTCTGCTCGGGCCGCGTCGGCGGGCCGGGCTCGGGTTGCGCAATGACTGCCGGCGCCGCCAGCGCGAGGGCTGCCGCCGGCACAGCCGCCAGCGAGACACCCCGGCGTGCCGATGTCATCGGGTCGGCACGCGCTGTGGCCACGGCTCAGTCGCCGCCGAAACTCTCACCTGTTTCCGGCGTGCAGCCACCGCTCGGCAGTTCCATTCCGCACTTTATGACGGGGCCTGCGAGCGCACCGAAAGGCCGCCCGTCCCGCAACGGGTTCAGGGTCACGGTCATCACCGTGCCGACGGGGAAGCTCTGGACCGTGATGCCCTGATTGGCGATTTGCGCCGCCGGGCCTGTTTCGACGCCCCAGGCGATCGGATTGCCGTCGTCACCATGGACAGCCTCACCATTGGCGTCGATGAGCTCGAATATCAATTGCGCGTGATTCGCGCCGGGAATGAAGCGCGTCAGCTTTCCGGTCAGAGTCCGGGACTCGGTGCGGTCGTACATCGCAAACGAGTGGTGCGCCGCGGCCGGCAACGCCGCCATGATAGAAGCGGCAAGCAAAGCCGCGGTTGTTTGTCGTATGTTCATTCCAGTGGTGGCTTCTCCCAGCCCTGCTCGAAATTCTGTTCCCAGTTCTGCGCCCAGGGGCGCCCGAAGTAGTCGATATAACCCTCGTCGAAGAACGTCAACTGCGTCGGCCGTCCATCGGGACCGTTAATGATCGTGCTCTGGGTCCGGCACTCGACGAAAGTGTAGCGAAGCTCGTCATCGGCCGGGCCTGCGACGCGATTCCATGGCGTGACCGTATGCAGCGGCCGAAGGAACGCTTCGGGGTCGTAGAAGGTGGCCTCGACGATCAGGCCTTCACCATCCGGCATCGGCCGAATCACTTCGATGACCTCGAATGCGTTGCTGTACTCCATCATGCTGTGCGAGATCGTCCAGCCCTGGACGTTGGCCGTCCGCCCGACGAGCGTTTCCCCGTCCCAGAATGCCACTGTCTCGCCGTACCACTGCGGAACCTGCTGCACGTGCTCGCGGCCGATCAGAAACTTGCGCAGGAAGTTGTCTGCCACGCCCGTCAGCATCTGGACCTGATTGGGCGTCACGAGCAGCTCGATTTCCCGAAGCGCAAACTCGGACCAGAAGCGCAGCAGACCCTCCGGGTAGCAGAATGCCGCGCTCCACTGCGGCGCGTTGCTCACGGCTTCGTGAAACTGCATCTGAACGGCGCGCTGCCGGTACTCCGGCGTCAGGAGCGAGAGCAACGTGGCCGACTGCAGGTTGCGCCCGTAAATCCATTGGTCGTCTCGCCCGCCGCGGCGATACCAGCCGTCCCACCGAGGGAGCGTCTCGTGCGTGTGCTCGACGAGGCTGTCACTCTCGACAGCCGCCGCGCGCAGGGCGGCGTAATGCTCTGCCGCGGTCGCAAACGGGTATGGGCTTGCGATATCGTCGACTTCGCGATCCATGTCGCAATCGCCCCAGTCGCCGACGCGGTTCTGCGTCCACATATCGGTCAGCTGACGCGGCGAGTTGCAGCGCTGGTAGCGGGGATCGAGCCAGACGTCGCGGTCGAGATAGAAGTTGCTCGTCGTGAACATATCCACGTCGAGTGGCTCGACGCCAGCAGGCGGCTCGGCGCTCGACCGGACCGTGTCGGGCGCGGGTGGTTGGGCCAGGGCAGCGACGCTGAGCATCAGCGCGCCAATCGAAAGTGCTTTGGCTCGGGCCATATTCAGGAAATCCACATTTATCGTGCTCGAAACTTAGTACGAATACCCGGCCCAGGCAATCACAGCTCGCGCTCAAGGCTGCTTCAGGTCACCTCGAGCAGCCTCACTCGTCGAGACGAGGCATCAGGTCGACGAGGTTGCAGGGCCGCGTCCGGCTATCGAGCTGCGCCGAGATCAGCTTGTCCCAGGCGGTGGTGCAGGCGTTCGTGGAGCCCGGCAGACAAAAGACGTAGGTGGAGTTGGCGACACCGGCAATGCAGCGTGACTGCAAGCTCGATGTGCCGATGTCCTGATAGGAAATCGCGCGAAACAGCTCACCGAAACCGTCGATCATCTTGTCGAGCAGCGGCGCCACGGCTTCCGGCGTCCCGTCGCGACCGGTCAGTCCCGTGCCGCCGGTGCTGAGGACGACACTGATTTCGTCGGCG
>DATCZB010000330.1:0-4274 GCA_036526155.1 Gammaproteobacteria bacterium | reverse complement strand
TCGTGATACTGCCGGCCAGGCCGGACAAAACGGCGTTTCGCGGCTTGCCGCGAGCCGCCAACCTCCAGGGGCTCCTGGCACGCGCTGTTCGCGGTGGCGAGTCGAAAGTCACCACGCACGTCGAAAACAAGCGCGGCACGGCGATCACGCTGGCCACGCTCGAGCCGGCGGGCCGGCACGAGACGCTGACCTGGGCACGACGGATCATTGCCGAAACGGTGCGCCTCAAGGCCAGCAAGGTCGGCCTGCTGCTGACGGGCATCGGGTCCGAAGCCGGCGAGCCGGTCCTGACGGCCCTGATCCGGGCCGCGGACGCCGCCGCATTCAGGTTGCCGAGCTTCAAAAGCACGAAGCCGCCGTCGTATCAGGGCCCGAAGACCCTGAAGCTATTCGGCGCCAAACCGCGCTTGCCGATCAAGACCCTGAGGCGGGGCAATCTCGGCAACAATATCGCCCGCTGGTTTACGGCATTGCCACCGAACAAGCTGACGGCCGCGAGCTACCGGGCTGCGGCACAGGCGCTGGCTGGCGAGCACTCGATGAGCTATGAGTTCATCGACACGAGCCGGCTCAAGCGGCTCAATGCCGGTGCGTTTCTGGCGGTTGCCCAGGGGAACGCGATGGAGGATGCCGGCGTCATCCACCTGAGCTACCGGCCACGGAAAAACCTGGCGCCGTCACTCGCGCTCGTCGGCAAGGGCATTCTGTTCGACACCGGCGGCACCAACCTGAAGCCATTCAAATCCATGCTCGACATGCACATGGACATGCAGGGCAGCGCTGTCGCCCTGGGGACCGCAGTCGAGCTTGCCGCGGCGAAGGTGCCTTTCGCCTTCGACGTCTGGCTTGCCGTCACCGAGAACCGGATCTCCGCTACGGCGTATAAGAGTCAGGATGTTGTCGTAGCCGCCAACGGCGTGAGCATTCAGGTCATTCATACGGATGCCGAGGGCAGGATGGTGCTCGCCGACACCCTCGCGCTGGCCGCCGACAAGAAACCCGCCCTGATACTCGACTACGCCACGCTGACGGGCACCTGCGTTTCGGCTTTGACGACGCGGTACTCGGGCGTCTTTACCAACCGCCCGGCTTCCATCACGAGCCTGGTCAGTGCGGGCGCCGAGTCCGGCGAGCGCGTCTGGCCCTTCCCGCTCGACGTCGATTTCGACGACCCGCTCAAGAGCGAGGTTGCCGACGTCAAGCAGTGCGCCATCGAAGGCAGCGGCGACCACATCTTTGCCGCACGATTCCTGAAGCGATTCGTCCCCGACGACATCGCGTGGATTCACGTCGACCTGAGCGCGGGGCAGCACAAGGGTGGCCTCGGCGCCATCCCGACCGAGATTACCGGATTCGGCGTTGCCTTCACGCTCGAGCTGCTGGCCGGCGACGATCCGGCCGCACTTGCCGCCAGCTGGTCCTGAGCCTCACCGTGGCCCATATCGCATCGCGGTTTCGCGGTTTCCTGCCGGTCGTTGTCGATGTCGAGACGGGTGGCTTCAATCCTGCGACCGACGCCCTGCTCGAGGTTGCCGCGGTCTTCGTCGAGCTCGACGAATCAGGCCGGCTCGCGCCGGGCGAAAGTCATCGCTTCATGGTCAAGCCATTCGAAGGCGCGAATCTGGAGCCTGCGTCGCTGCAAGTCACCGGGATCGAGCCGTTCAATCCACTCCGACCCGCCATCGAAGAAGGTGAGGCGCTCCGCACCCTGTTCGGGGAAATTCGGCGCGAGGTCAAGGCCCAGGAATGCAACCGCGCCGTGCTCGTCGGCCACAACGCGTTCTTCGATCTGCAATTTATCAATGCAGCCGTCGAGCGCTGCGGGATCAAGCGCAACCCGTTTCATCCTTTCTCGAGCTTCGACACGGCGACGCTGGCTGGCGTCGCATTCGGGCAAACCGTTCTGAGCCGCGCCGTCGAAGCGGCCGGATCAGTGTGGGACGAAGAACGCGCGCATTCCGCGCTTTACGACGCCGAACAGACCGCGTTCGTGTTCTGCGAGATCGTCAATCGATTCCGGACGATCTACGAAGGCTCGCTGGCTGTGTCGCCGGCCGATTGACCCGCGGAGGCCAGAACCTCCGCCAGCTCACCCGACTCATACATCTCGACGGCGATATCGCAACCGCCGATCAGCTCACCGTCGACGTAGAGCTGCGGAAAAGTCGGCCAGTTGGAATACGCCTTGAGCCCCTCGCGGATTTCCGGATCCTCGAAGATATTCACGAAGGCGAATTTAGCGTCGAGCTGCCTGAGCGCAGCCACGACGCGCGCCGAGAAGCCGCACTGTGGAAAGTCCGGCGTGCCCTTCATGTACAGCAGCACGGGATACTCCGCCAGCTGCTTCTCGATCCTCTGATTGACGTCCAATTTTTCCTCTCCGTGGTCCTGAGCCGGCATGTCTGGATTGAACTCCATCTGCCTCTCACCTATTCTTCGCGTTTCGGCCGGCGCTCGCAAGCCCGGTTGTGAACAAACCAGAATAAGCTTAGAACAATCAAAAGTGCTCTAGAGCACCGGGAGGTCAAATGAATCCACTCAATTCCGTCCGAGGCGTCATAACCGGCGGCATCGTCCTGGCGGTGATCATCGGCCTGGTGACCTTTGGCATCGACCTGAACACGGCGAGCCTGATTGTCTGGATTCACGTCCTCGCGGGCATTACGTGGATCGGGCTGCTGTACTACTTCAACTTCGTCCAGGTCCCGGCCCTGGCCGAAGCGGCCGCCGACGAGGGCGGCCCGGGGGGAGCCGGCATCACCAAGTACGTCGCGCCTCGCGCCCTGTGGTGGTTCCGCTGGGGCGCCGTGCTCACCTGGCTTTCCGGCGCCGCCTATCTCGGGCACATTGGCCGTCTGCACCATGCGTTCGGGCTTGGCATGCTTGAAGGCTCGGGCCCGCTCGACACGTCCATCGGCATTGGCGCGTGGCTCGGCACGATCATGCTGTTCAACGTCTGGGTGCTGATCTGGCCAAACCAGAAGAAAATCCTCGGCATCGTCGAAGCCACGGCCGACGAGATCGCCGGCGCGCGCAAGGTTGCCTTTGTCGCTTCCCGCGCCAACACGCTGCTATCGATCCCGATGCTCATGAGCATGGTCGGATACGGCCACGGCGGCTTCTTCATCTGAACGCTGACGAAATTTCCCAAACAGTCCGCCTCGCCCTGGCCGAAGACATCGGCCGGGGCGACCTGACGGCCGCGCTGACGCCGTCAGGGGCGCATTCGACGGCTGTTGTCGTCCTCAAGCAGGATGCCGTCATTTGCGGCATCGAATGGTTCGAAGAGAGCTTTCGCCAGCTCGACCAGGCCGTATCCTTCGAATGGAGCTGCGGCGACGGAGACGAGCTTTCCGCAGAATTCGAAGTCTGCCGCATCGAGGGCGAAACGCGCGCGATTCTGACCGGCGAACGCACCGCCCTGAATTTCCTGCAGACGCTGTCAGCCACTGCCACATCCGCGCGCCGCTTCGTCGCTGCAATCGAAGGGACCGGCGCCACGCTGCTCGATACCCGCAAGACGCTGCCGGGCCTCAGGTCCGCGCAAAAATATGCCGTACGCTGCGGTGGCGCAAGCAATCACCGCATCGGCCTGTTCGACGCGATTCTGATCAAGGAAAATCATATCGTCGCAATCGGCTCGATCGACGCCGCCATCGAGAATGCGCGGGCGGCGGGGGGCTCCGTCCTCGTGGAGATCGAGGTCGAGACCATGGACCAGCTTCGTCGAGCGCTCGATAGCCGCGCCGATCGACTCATGCTCGATGAGTTTCCGCTCGACAGAATCCGCGAAGCGGTCGAGCTCAGAAACGAGACTGCGCCAGACATGAAGCTCGAAGCTTCGGGGCAGGTCATACTGGAAAACGTGCGTCAGATCGCCTTGACCGGCGTCGACTTCATCTCGGTCGGCGCGATGACCAAGAACGTCGAGGCGATCGATTACTCACTGCGCGTTGTCGACGACTTCTGAGGCGCTCTCGCGCAGACGTTTCGGTTTCTCTACCCCATAACCCTGCGCATAATCGACGCCCATGCCGCGAAGCACGGTGATGATCTCGGCATTCTCGGCAAATTCGGCAATTGTCTGCTTGCCCGTCAGATGACCGATCTCGTTGATCGACCGCACCATTTCCCGGTCGATCGGGTCATGCAGGATTTCCTTGACGAAGCTGCCGTCACTCTTGAGAAAGTCGACAGGAAAGTGCTTCAGATAGCCGAACGATGACAGCCCCGTGCCGAAATCATCGAGCGCGAAGCGGCAACCGAATTCCTTG
>DATCZB010000329.1:0-11634 GCA_036526155.1 Gammaproteobacteria bacterium | reverse complement strand
CAGACGTCGGATCAATGAGTCCGCACGTGGCCCCGCCACCTATATCGCGCCGGATGCTGCGATCGAGGGCTCTCTCAAAGGCAAGGGAGCCTATGTCTTTTGCGGCAGGATGCAGGGTGACAGCGACATCGAAGGACCGCTGACGCTTGCCGAAAGCGGACACTGGACCGGCACGCTAAAGGCAACCGACGTCGTCGTCGCGGGCACAGTCGAGGGCGATGTCGTCGCGGCGAACCGGATCGAGATCGCGGGCACAGCCCGAATCTCGGGCAGCCTCTCGGGACTCTCGATCGCGGTCGCCGAAGGCGCGGTCATTCAGGGCAAGATCAGGGTGACGAGTGGCACCGGGCCGACGACGTTCGAGGAAAAGCGTTCCGAGGGGAATCAGAAACTCGCTGCCGGCTGAGCGAACCGGTCGAGGTCGTCGAGAATTTCCCGGTCGATCCAGGTCGATCCCAAGACACTGTCGACGAAACCACAGTGGCCGCCGCGCCGGGCGAGCGTCGCCTCGAGCGCGTTCGAGGGCGCTACGTTGTCGAGGTCCCCGATCGGGATCACCGGATCATCGGCAGCCAGAATGATTCGCGACGGCACCTGCAGACCGGCGAGCACGTCGCCGGTGATCGCGTAGCCCGCCAGGTAATCGTCGAGATTGTCGAATTCCGTGTAGTGCTCGACGAAAAAGGCCGTCGTTTCGGTCAGGGTACGGAAGCGGCTGAGATCGCCGAATCGATACAGATGCGGGAAGGCAGCCGCTTTTTCCTCGAGTGACCGCCGCCAGCGGGCGAGGAAGTAGTGGCGATAGATCCAGACGCCCCCATCCAGTGCCTGCATCGTGCTGTGCGGCCGCAGCACCGGGCAGACCGCGATCACGCGGTCGAGCGAGAAACCGACCTGATGCGCCCTCGCCGCAACTCGTAACGCGAAGTTTCCTCCGAGCGACTGGCCGACGAGCGCGAAGAACGGACTCTCGACCTGCTCCCGGATGGCACTGACGGCACCCACGACTTCGTCGATTCGACAGGAATGAAACAACCCTTCGTTCAGCGTCTTGGTATCGCCATGGTCGCGAAGATTCAGCCGAAACACCGAGAACCCGGCAGCCAGGAGGTGGCTGCCGGCCGACAGAATGTACGCCGAGTGCGCCGAACCCTCCCATCCATGCAGCAGGACCACGACGCCGCGCTGATTACCGTCCGTGGCGCTCATGAAGCCCTGCAGTCGCACCCCGTCGCCGCAGTCGAGCACGTGCTCCCGCGCCGTTTCGAGCAACTGCCTGGCGCTGCCGGCAATCCGGCTGCGGCGCCACGGGGCGTGCGAGATCATCGATTGCACATGCCGGTTGCCAAGCACGACCGGCGGCCTGAAATCAGGGCCGGAGGCGACACGCAAGCGGCCCGCGCTGCGCTCGCGCCGCGCGCGAGGATCGGTCATCGACAACATTGAGGTGCCAGATCTTGTAGACTTTGGAAAAGCGCCGGATTCATGATTTTGACGCCGTTCGCGGCGAATATTGCAATCCGGACCCATAATAATAACAACGCCCGCGCCCGGCCACGGGTGTCCGCGCATCAACGGACCGGTCCGCCATGAAGACAGGATTCCTGAATCCGAGAGGATTGCTCGCTGCCCTGGGGCTCGTGTTGCTCCTCGTCGCGGCAATCGGGCTGGTGGCGACGGCAATGAGCCGTGGCTGGGTTGCAGCGCTGATGTTCTGCGGAACCGCGGCCGTCCTGGTTGCCCTGATCCTGGAGTGGCGCGGCGACCGGAACGAGCAGCCGGAGACGGCCGAGCCGGGCCGCGGTCCACGGACGATCCGGGACCTGCCCCGCAACCGGCTCGATCTCGTCCTGCGCAGCCTGAATGAAGCGATCTTCTTTACCGGCCCCGAAGGCCTGATTCAGGAGGCCAATCGCGCCGCCGGCGAACTGCTGGGGCAGACGCCCGAGTCGCTGGTCGGGCGCGACATTAACTCCATGCTCACCGCAAACGACCGGCGCAGTGCCAACCGGCAGGAAGGATCCCGGGCGCAGGAGGCGGTTCTGCGGCAAGGCGACGGCAACCTGGTCAGCATTTCCTATACCAAGTCGGCCGTGCGCGACGATGACGGCGAGGTGCTGGCGCATATTTATGCGGCGCAGAACATCGACGAGCGCAAGCAGGTCGAAAAACGCATCCGCTACCTCGCCAGGGTCGACGCCCTGACGAAGATGGCCAATCGGATGCAGTTTCAGCATCAGCTGCAGCGGGCAATCGCTCGCGCCAGCCGCGATAACGGTTATCTCGCGATCCTCTATCTCGATATCGACCGCTTCAAGGAGATCAACGACACCTTCGGCCACGCTGCCGGGGATGCGAGCCTCGAGATCTTCTCCCAGCGCATCTTCGAAGTATTGCCCGCAGAGGCGGTTCCCGGACGCCTGGCCGGTGATGAGTTTTGCATCCTGTTGAAGACCTCGGCCGAGGTCGAGCCCGTGGTGGAAGAAGTCTATGCCACCGGCGGCAGGCTGCTGCGCGCCGTCGGCCGGCCGTTCAAGGTCGGCGACGAGGAAATCTTCATGAGCACGAGCATCGGCGCGGCGCTTTATCCGCGCGACGGCGACAACGTCGTCGACCTGATCCGCAATGCCGACGCCGCCCTGTATCAGGCAAAAAAATCGGGCGGCAATTGCATCGAGTTCTTCGGCGAGCACCTGACCAGCGCCGGCGAAGACCGGTTGATGCTCAAGAGCCGGCTGCGCCGGGCCTTCGACAACAATGAGCTCACGCTCGTCTATCAGCCAAAGTACCGGCTCAGTGACGGCCGCATCGCCGGAGTTGAAGCGTTGGTCCGATGGAATCTGCCCGACGGCGGGGTCGTGCTGCCAACGGACTTCATACCGGTCGCCGAGGAAAGCAACCTGATCGTCCGGCTCGGCGATTGGGTGCTCGATCGGGTCTGCACCGACTTCCGGGACTGGCAACGCGCGATGCCGTCACCGTGTCCGGTGTCGATCAACCTGTCGCTGCGCCAGCTGCGCCAGCAGCGGTTCATCGAGCACGTGCGCGACACCTTCACGAGCCACGGCGTGTCACCGACCTCTTTCGAGTTCGAGATCACCGAGTCGACTCTGATGAGCGACGTCGGTCGCACCGTGAGACTGCTACACGCTCTGTACGGCATGGGCGTCAATCTATCGATTGACGATTTCGGCACAGGTTATTCCTCGCTCAGCGCCCTGCAGCAGTTCCCGATCAACACGTTGAAGATCGATCGCTATTTCGTCGGCGATCTGAGCGAAGACGGAGACAGCCCGGTACTCGTCAAGACCATCATTCAGATGGCCGCCAACCTCAAGCTCGACGTCGTAGCCGAAGGTGTCGAGAATCAGGAGCAGCTCGATTTTCTGCGCGCCAACGGTTGCGATATAGTCCAGGGGCATCTGTTTGGCAACCCGGTCTCGGCCACCGAGTTTCGCGATCTGCTGATTGCGGATGCGGAAGGCGAGGGCAAGTACCGGGCGCTGTTTGCCTGATTCGGCAGCGAGGGCATCGTAATGAGGATTGCAACGTTCGGTCTCGTTCTGGTTGCGAGCCTGTCGGCTTCGGCGGCCCGGGCTGCCTGCGAGATGCCGGCCCTGGTGGCATCGATTCCGGATGGCGCGACCGCAACCGAGGCAGAGCTGCTGGCCGTGCAGGCCGAGGTTCAGGCCTATATCGCGGCGATGGACGAGTACATCGCCTGCCAGAACCAGGAGATGACGGCCGAGGAAGACGACACGACGGCTGATTTTCTGTACCTGATGAGTCAGCGCATCGAGTCGGCCCGCGAGGAGGTCGACAAGGTCGCGAGGGATTTCAACGATCAGGTCAATGCTTTTCGCGCCGCTCGAGGCTCAGGACTCCAGCCACGATAGCGGAGCCAGGCCCGCGACCACCCGTTACTGACTCGCGCGCCCGCCCCCGGCATGCCGGCCGCGCATGCTAAAATTCCCGCGTTCACTCTTTCACCGACACTCGACGCGAACTCTTGACTCATGACTAAAGCACCCATGCGTGTCGCCATTACCGGCGCCGCCGGCCAGATCGGTTACCAGCTGGCATTCAGAATCGCATCCGGGCAGCTGTTCGGCGCCGACCAGCCGGTCGTCCTGCAGCTGCTCGAGATCCCACCGGCCATGGACGCTCTGGCGGGCGTCGCGATGGAGCTCGATGACTGCGCCTTCGACACGCTGCAGGGTGTTGTGATGTCCAGCGATCCGGTCGTTGGTTTTCGCGACGCCGATGCGGCCTTCCTCGTCGGCGCGCGCCCACGGGGCCCGGGAATGGAGCGCAAGGATTTGCTGCTCGCGAACGCCGAGATCTTCTCGGTCCAGGGCAAGGCGCTCAACGAAGCTGCGAGCCGGGACGTCAAGGTCCTCGTCGTCGGCAACCCGGCCAACACCAACGCCCTGATCGCCCGATCCAATGCGCCGGACATAGACGACAGGAATTTTACGGCGATGACGCGGCTCGACCACAACCGCGCCAAGGCCATGCTCGCGGCAAAGACCGCGGCGCACGTCAGCGAAGTCGACGGCGTGATCATCTGGGGCAACCACTCGGCCACCCAGGTACCGGATCTCGCGCATGCGACCGTTCGCGGTGACACCGCGTTGAATCTGGTCGACTCAGCCTGGTACACCGATGATTTCATTCCGGCCGTGCAACAGCGCGGCGCAGCCATCATCAAGGCGCGCGGCGCATCTTCGGCCGCATCGGCGGCATCCGCCGCAATCGATCATGTGCGTGACTGGGTCCTCGGCAGCCCGGCGGGCCAGTGGATCAGCATGGCCGTCGCCTCTGACGGCAGCTACGGGATCGGCGAAGGCGTCGTCTACTCTTATCCGGTGACCTGCGAGCAGGGCAGCTACAAGATCGTTCAGGGGCTCGAAGTCGGCGACGACATCCGCGCCCGAATGAATGCAAGTCACGATGAGCTACTGGAGGAACGGTCCGGCGTCGCAGAGCTGCTCTAGCCGGCATCCGGGCGTTCCGCGAGCGAACGGAAGAATTGATGAGCACTTTGATATGGCTGGCGATCCTGATCGTTGCGCCGATCGCGCTGGCGTATCGCCGCACTCCGTTGACACCTGCAACGCTGCTGCTGGCCGCGTTGCTGCTGGTGTACACGGCCATCGGCGACGGCGCGTTCTGGTGGAAGCTGATTCTCTGGCTCGGATTCATCCCGATCGCAGCGCTGAATCTGATCGAGTTACGAAGAGACCTGGTCACCCGGCCGATCCTCGCCAAGTTTCGCGACATGTTGCCGCGCATTTCGAGCACCGAGCGCGACGCGCTCGAGGCCGGCAATATCTGGTGGGAAGGCGAGCTCTTCAGCGGTAATCCCGACTGGCAGAAACTGCTCCGCCTCGAGGCGCCGAAGCTGACCGACGAGGAGCAGGCTTTCCTCGACGGCCCGGTCGATGCGCTCTGCCGCATGCTCGACGACTGGAGCATCACCCACGTGCGGGCCGATCTGTCACCGGAAACCTGGGACTTCATGAAGCGCGAGGGTTTCTTCGCGCTGATCATCCCCAAGCGTTACGGCGGGCGGGAGTTCTCGCCGCTCGCCTGCTCGATGATCCTGCAGAAAGTCGGCACGCGCAGCGCCACGGCTGCCTCGATACTTGGCGTGCCGAACTCGCTCGGCCCGTCGGAGCTGTTGCTGCATTACGGTACCGAAGAGCAGCGGGAACGCTGGCTGCCGGGGCTCGCCAGTGGCGAGGAAGTCCCCTGCTTCGCCCTGACATCGCCGCGCGCGGGTTCCGACGCCACGGCGATCACCGACACCGGCATCGTTTGCCGCGGCGAATACGACGGCGAGGAAATCATCGGAATTCGTCTGAACTGGAACAAGCGCTATATCACGCTGGCGCCGGTTGCCACCGTTCTCGGGCTCGCGTTCAAGCTCTATGATCCCGACCATCTGATCGGGGAGCAGGACGAATACGGCATCACGGCAGCGCTGATCCCGGCCTCGCTGCCAGGTATCGAGATCGGCCGGCGACATTTCCCGATCAACATTCCGTTCCAGAACGGCCCGACCAGCGGCAAGGACGTGTTCGTTCCGCTCGACAGCATCATCGGCGGGCCGAAGATGGCAGGTCTCGGCTGGCGCATGCTCGTTCAGCAGCTGGCCGTAGGACGCAGCATCGTTCTTCCGAGCAATGCGCTCGGCAGTGCCATGTCGGCCGTCTTCGCTTCCGGCGCGTACGCGAGAATCAGGCGCCAGTTCGGGCTGCCGATCGGGAAGTTCCATGGCGTTGCCGAGGCCCTGGCGCGCATGGCCGGCAATGTCTACACAATGACCGCTGCGTCCCGTGTGACCTGTGCGGCGCTCAATGCCGGCGAGCGGCCCTCGGTCCCGTCGGCGATTCTCAAGTACCACCTGACCGAAATGGCTCGCGTCGTGGCCAACGATGCGATGGACGTCCAGGGTGGCAAGGCAATCATGCTCGGGCCCAGGAACTACCTGGCCCGCAACTTTCAATCGACGCCGATTGCAATCACCGTCGAAGGCGCGAATATCCTGACCCGCAGTCTGATTATTTACGGCCAGGGCGCGATCCGTTGCCATCCCTATGTTCTGCTCGAGATCGAGGCCGTCGGCAACGAGGACGAGGTGCAGGGCCTGGCGGATTTCGATCGGCTGCTTTTCGGTCACATCGGCTATCTCGTGAGCAATGCGGCGCGCTCGTTCGTGCAGGCGCTGACTTTCTCGCGGTTCACCGACGTGCCGGTGACCGGACCGACGCGCCGTTATTACCAGCACATCTCGCGGTTCAGCGCCGCGTTCGCCCTGGCATCCGATGCGGCGATGCTGACGCTCGGCGGCGGCCTGAAGCGCCAGGAACTGTTGTCGGCGCGTCTCGGCGACGTGCTGAGCTATCTCTATCTGGCATCGATGGTCCTCAAGCATTACCGAGACCAGGGTGAGCCCGTCGACGACCTGCCGCTCGTCGAGTGGTCGTGCCGAACGCTGCTCTACCGGGCTCAGGAACAGCTGCATTCTCTGCTCAGGAACTTTCCTAATCGTACCGTTGCCGCGCTGTTGCGCTTCGCGATCTTTCCGCGCGGCCGGTCATTCTCGTCGCCGGCGGATTCGCTCGGCCTCAGGATCGTCGAATCGATCATCAACCCGACGCCGACCAGGAAGCGCCTCGCCGCCTGCGCATATCTCACGCCGGAGCCAACCAATCTGCTCGCGGCGCTGCAGGAATGCCTGGAGATGGCCGACGACGTCAGGCCGCTCGAGCGCCGGGTCTTCGACGCACGCCGCCGCGGGGAAATCAAGAGCGACGACACGCCGGGTCAGATCGACGAGGCCGAGCGCCTCGGCGTTCTCTCCGCAGAGGAAGCCGAGGCTGTCCGGCGGTTCGATGCCAAAGTCATGGAAGTCACCGCCGTAGACGATTTTGCGCCCGACGAGCTGGGCCGATCGGGTTAGACGTCGCATTCTCCATGAGCAAGCCTATGCTAGAGTGAGCGCGTATCGATTCGCGTCACGAGGCACCCAGCATGTCGATCCGTCTGATCACCGCACTTTTCCTGAGTCTCATCGCCGCGGCGTGCGGCCAGGACGATGCCGGGGACGTTTCGCCTGCCCCCGAACCCCAGGCAGAAGCACCGGCACCAGCGCCCGCACCAGCGGCCGCGCTCGAGCGTCGACCCTCGCCGCCGGGGTCCTCCGCCTACATCGTTTCTCCGGCAGATGGCGCGACGGTCGACAGCCCGGTCCGCGTGCTGTTCGGCCTCAGGGGCGCCGGCGTGGTGCCGGCCGGCATCGAGCTCGAAGGCGCCGGTCATCATCACCTGCTGATCGATACGGGGCTGCCCGACCTCGGTCTGCCGATCCCTGCGGATAACAACCACGTGCATTTCGGCGGAGGTCAAACCGAAGTCGAGATCGTGCTCGCGGCGGGAACCCACACACTGCAGCTGCTTCTCGGCGACGAGCGGCACGTACCGCACGATCCCCCGATCATGTCCGAGCAGATCACGATCGAGGTGCGCTAGCGACGCCGTTTCCGTGATCTGTCGCGGCAGCAACAATGTACACAGAGCACTTCGGCCTTAACGAAAAACCATTTTCGATAAGTCCCGATCCCCGCTACCTCTACATGAGCCAGCGCCATGCGGACGCGCTCGCACACCTGGTTTTCGGCATTTCCGAGAGCGGTGGCTTCATCCAGCTGACCGGTGAGGTGGGCACGGGCAAGACCACGCTGATCCGAAGCCTGCTCGGACGGCTGCCCGACAAGACCGAGATCGCGCTGATCCTCAACCCGCAGCTTTCGACCAAGCAGTTCCTGCAAGCGATCTGCACCGAGCTGCACGTGCCGTTTGCCCAGCGCGACACGGCAAAGGGCCTGATCGACAAGCTCAATGAGCGGCTGCTCGCGCTGCATGCAGAGAACCGCCGCGTCGTGCTGATCGTCGACGAGGCCCAGACGATGAGCCCGGCTCTGCTCGAGCAGGTCAGGCTGCTGACGAATCTGGAAACCGAAAAGCAGAAACTGCTGCAGATCATTCTGATCGGGCAGCCCGAGCTGCGCGAAGTGCTGAGCCGGCCCGAGATGCGTCAGATCGCGCAGCGCATCACCGGCCGCTACCATCTCGAGCCGCTGGACGGACCCGACACGGCGATCTACGTCGCGCACCGAATGCGAGTTGCGGGCGGACGCCCCGAAATCTTCAGCAAGCGCGCCGTGCGGAAGCTCTATCGCCTCTCACGCGGGCTGCCACGCCTGATCAACATCATTGCCGATCGCTCGCTGCTCGCGGCATATGCCCGCGACGAAAACCTCATCGGAGCCTCTCTCGTCGGCAAGGCGGCCGACGAGGTGTTCGGTCGCACGCGCTCGATCCGCTGGTGGCCCTGGGCGGCGGGACTGGCGGGCATCACCGTCCTGCTGCTCGTATCTGCGATTCCCGAAGACCGCGACGCGCACGCCGTGCTCGAGCTCGCCGTCGCCGAACCCGCTCGCATCGAGGCTCCAGCGCCGGATGTTACGGATTTCGATGTGCCCACGAGCGACGGCTCGACCACAGGCAGCCCGACGGCTGACATGCTCGCCACAGAGGCCGGCGACCTGGCGGAAATCTTTGCGACCGCGCGTGCATCGAATCCCGAGACCACGCTCGAGGCGCTGTTCAGCCAGTGGCTTACCGGCGAAGCTGTCCCGGCGGGAAACGCCTGCCAGCAGGCCGAGGCGGTCGCGCTGCGTTGTATGGAGCTGAACAACCCGTCACTGAGCGAATTGCGCCAACTGAATCGCCCGGCAATGCTCGAGTGGGCGGCGACTGACGGCACAGCCCGTCACCTGCTGCTGCTTGCCCTCGACGACAACGAGGCGACGGTCTGGACCGACGGGGCCGTGACGCGGATCGCCGCGGCCGAGCTCGAGCAGGCAACATTTACGCGGTCAGTGCTCGTGTTTCGTCCCGCGATCAGCGAGAGCAACACTGCGCTGTCCGAAGGCGAACGCGGGCCATCGGTTATCTGGCTCAGAGCCAGCCTCGAGAGCCTCGCCGATGCCCGGATCCCGGCTGCCGAGCCGGACCTGTTCGATTCGGCGCTGGCAGATGCGGTCAGGGACTTTCAGCGAGCGCATGGCCTGCCGGCGGACGGCCGCGTCGGTGATCCGACGTTAGCGAGACTGCAGGCAGAAATAGGCTTGATCGGTGTGCCGCTGCACCCGGGGATGAACTGAGATGTCGTTTATTCTCGACGCGCTGAGAAAATCGGAGAGCGAACGTCAGCGGGAGGCGACGGCGAGCTTCTCACGCGCGCCTGTGGCTCCGGCCCGGTACCAGGTGCCGTGGTGGACCTGGCTGCTGATCGGCCTGCTGTCGCTCGCGCTGATCGCGCTGGCGGGAGCCTGGTGGCGGAGCAACGCGCCGATACCGCAGGCTTCAGCGCCGATCGAGACCCAGGCCGCCGGACCGACGGCGGCCCCGGTGCAAACGGCACCGCCGCCGGCACCGGAGACTCCGACTGCGGCAGCCCAGCCAATCCGGCCGATCAGTGAGCTCAGCGCGATCGAACCGGGGCTGCCCGAATACCGGCTGGACCTGATCGCGCACAACAGCCAGGATCCCGCCCGGAGTTCGGCCTGGATCAACGGCAGGCGTTACTACGTCGGCGAGCGCGTCGGGTCGGGTCCCTCGCTCGTCGAGGTGCGTCCCGACGGCGTCGTGCTCGAGCTTGCCGCCGCGCGGTACCTGCTGACAACCCGCTAGGCGATGCGGGCGAACAGCCCGTCGCCGCGACCGACGAGCTCAGGTGCGAATTCCGACGCCCCGCTTGAGCAGCACCATCGCGAGCGCGAAAAGAATCGTCACAGCAAGCAGAATGACGGTGTAGGCCTGCGCCAGAGGAATATCCGAGCGACCGAGCATGCCGTAGCGGAAGGCGTTGACCATATACAGGATCGGATTGACCAGTGCGATCTTTTGCCAGATCGGTGACAGCAACGCCGTTGAGAAGAAGACGCCGCCGAGATAGGTCAGCGGCGTCAGAACGAATGTCGGAATGATCGAAATATCGTCGAAGGTCTTGGCGAACAGCGCATTCAGCAGACCGCCCAGTGAGAATACAACCGAAGTCAGAACGATGACCGAGATCGTGACCAGGGGATAGACGACGGTCAGGTCGGCGAAGAAGGCGGCGACGAGCGTCACGAGGCTCGCAACGAGCAACCCGCGAACGACGCCGCCGGCCACGTAGCCGATGACGATCGTGGCGTAGGACATTGGCGAGACGAGCATCTCTTCCAGATGCATCTGCATCTTGCCGGAAAAGAACGACGAAACGACGTTGCCGAACGAGTTCGAGATCACCGACATCATGATCAGCCCCGGCGCGATGAAAGTCGTATAGGGCACACCATCCATCTCGCCTATGCGCCGGCCGATGAGACTGCCGAAGATGACGAAGTAGAGCGTCATGGTGATGGCTGGCGGCACGATGGTCTGCAGCCAGATGCGTACGATGCGCCGAAACTCGCGCCGCACGATCGTTGCGAGACCGACGATGTTGACTCGCATAAGGGACGGCAGTTGCGTCAGCTTTTCGTTCATGAATTGCCTCCCGAGCGACGGTCGCCAACGAGCCGTATGAACAGCTCCTCGAGCCGATTCGACTTGGTCCGCATGCTGACGATATTGACCGACTGCTGCGACAACGCCGCAAACAGATCGTTGAGACCCTGACCCTTGGCGACCTCGACCTCGATCTCACTTTCGCCGCGCTCCCGGACGGCATAGCCGGGCACGTCCGGCAAACCGGCCAGCGGCTCACTCAGACTTAGGACGAAGGATTCCGATTGCAGCTCGCGAACGATGCTTTCCATTCGGTCATGCTTGATGATCCGCCCTTCGTCGATGATCGCGACATGCCGGCAGAGGCTTTCCGCCTCCTCGAGGTAGTGCGTGGTCAGGATAATCGTGACCCCGGCTGCGTTGATGTCGCGCAGGAACTGCCACATCGACCGTCTGATCTCGATATCGACGCCTGCCGTCGGCTCGTCGAGAATCAGGAGCGTCGGCTCATGAATCAGAGCGCGCGCGATCATGAGCCGACGCTTCATGCCGCCGGAAAGGCTGCGCGCG
>DATCZB010000328.1:0-3090 GCA_036526155.1 Gammaproteobacteria bacterium | reverse complement strand
CTCGACCTCGCGCTCGAATGACTCACGTAAGGTGCTGTCGAAATCCGGGAAGATCTCGACCACCGGCTCGCTGGCAGCAATCTCCCGCACGCTGAGCCATTGGCCCGTGAAATTGTCGATGAATGCGTCGGAACGCGGATCGGCGATCATGCGCTCGACCTGCCCGCGAAGCACGTCGGAGTCGCTGAGCCGTCCGGCCGCTGCGACCTCGATCAACTCATCGTCCGGAATGCTGCTCCAGAGGAAGAACGAAAGACGCGAAGCGAGCTCGAGATCGCTGATCCGGTATGGCTCGCCGGGAGCCAAGTCCTCGGGCTCGATCTCGGAGCGGTAGATGAACTCCGGATCGGCCAGGATGCGCTGAACGACCGCTTCGATGCCGAAATCGAAGCTATCACCTTCGTCCCGACCAACAGCAAAAAACTCTAACATCAGGTCGACATCGGCCTCGGTCGCAGGCCGGCGGAATGCCCGCCGCGTCAGCGTCTCGATGATCCGGCGCGCGCAGGCTTCTTCCTGGTCGATGCTCTCGGGATAGCACTCGAACACGCGCTCGCGGCTCTGAGTGTTCGTGGCCAGCTGACCGTCGAACGGCCCTTCGATGAAAACCTGGCCGACGTGTGGATAGAACGTGTAGCCGGAAATCGCGCCGGGCGAATTCATGGTTCGCACAAACGACTTGTTGAGCCCGGTGTCAGGCAGATCACTCGTCGCAATGAACGTCACGCCGACCCTGTGGAAACCGGCCCTGATCGGGATCGTTGGCGTCCGGCCGCCCTCGCCCTCCATATTTCCGATCTCGGAATCCCAGTCGTACAGATAGACACGCTCGCCGTCGATCGTGACCTCGAGCTGCTCGCCGGCCACGTTGCCGAGAACGCGAGTGAAGTAACCCGTCATGCCCTTGACGGTGAACACGTAGTCACCGTCGGCGGGAAACTCGTGCTCGATGAGCATGCCGCCGCGCGTGCCGAAAGGCAGGCCCTCGACATGCTCGTTTTGCGATGTGTCGTGAGGCACGTCGAACACGGCCAGGGTCGGCGCGGTCTCGGTGCCGATAGCCAGTCGGCTTATTCTGCCGGCGGCAGACAGATAGGCCTCCATGAGCGCCGGTGAGGTCGTCAGCGTGCCTGCCATATTGTCGAAGCCGTGGCTCGAGTCATCCGGCGGCAGGAACCCTGTCGCGTCGACGTTGAGAGCAAGCAGATCGCGAATTACATTCGAATACTCGTTCCGGTTCAGGCGATGCAGACCAGGAGCCGGCAGGTGCAGCTCGGCGCCGCTGTCAATCGAGCTCTCGATGAAAGCGACCAGTTCCTCGCGCTCGTCGGGCTCCAGACCCGGCCCGTCGATTGGCGGCATCAGACCGGCGCGTAGCTTGGCGAGGACCTTCTCCCAGGTCTGGGCATCTGGCGAGACGTCGGCCAGGCTCAGTGACTCGAGGTCCAGGTTCCCGGACAGGTCGATTGCGTTGTGACAACCGAGACAGGTGTCCTCCACGACCGCAGAGTGATGCTCGAGATCATTGCCAATCGAGCCGCACCCGGATACGAGAATGCCGCCCAGCATAGTGGCTCCGAGTAATCTGGATTTCACTGACGCCTCCGTTTCTAACCAGCCTCGTCCTTGTCCCGCAGGCCGGAATGACCCAGCCCGGGCTTGCTCTGCTCCCGCCATCGTCGCGGGTAACCCCGATTGTATATCCAATAGGCACAAAACGCCTCGATACCGGGGTTTTGGACACTCGAAAACGCTCAAGAATTCCGTAGCGAGGGCCAAAAATCCCGGATTTCGAACTCATCCGCCTTTCTACTTGGCAGGAACCGGCGATTTTAGCCCAGGATTGCGTAAAATCGGGCGCAAAATGTGGTTGCTCAGACTGCGGGGGACGCGATGCCATCGAACTGTGAATTCGGCTCATTGACTCGTCGCAGCGGCCTGCTGGCCACTCTGCTCGCCATCTCGGCGCCGCCGGCCCACGCCCAGCTGTTTGCCGATGCCGACTCATCTCCGACCGACTACACGGCGGCCGAAATCGAGCCCGCCATCTCGTGTGCCGCGCTCACGGACATAATGTTTCCGGACGTGGTCGCCATCCGCGCGGTGACGATCCCGGCCGAGGACGAGGTCCCGAGTCACTGTCGCGTGGATGGAACCATCCATCCCGCGATCACGTTTCAAGTCAACCTGCCGGCGGGCTGGAACGGGCGCTACTACATGGCAGGCAATGGCGGGCCGGCGGGACAGCACCCGGACACGCAGGGCGGTGCCAGATCTCAGGCGCTCGCTCATGGTTTCGTCATGGGCGCGACGGACACCGGCCACGACGGCACGACCGAGCCCGGCTATACCTTCGGGGTCGATCTTCAGAAGTCGATCGACTACGCCTTTCGCGCAGTGCATCTGACAGCCGTGACCGCCAAGGCCATTGCGAACACTTATTACGCCGAACCCGTTCGTTTCGCCTACTGGAACTCCTGCTCCAACGGTGGCCGTCAGGGCATGCTCGAAGCGCAGCGGTACCCCGACGACTTCGACGGCATCATTGCGAACGCACCCTGGGTCGATCAGACGGGTTTCGCCATCGGCGCAATCTGGAACCAGCAGGCCGTCGCCGACGCCGGGCTGACGCCCGGCAAGCTCAACGTGCTCAGCGACGCCGTGCTCGCCAGGTGCGACGCGATCGACGGTCTGCGCGACGGGCTGATCGACGATCCGCGCCAGTGCCCTGTCAACGTCGCCAGCGACGTGCCGATGTGCGCGGCGGGGACTGATAACGACAGTTGCCTGACGCCGACGCAGGCCAGTGCCGTGCAGCGGGTCTACGACGGGCCGAGCAACTCCGGCGGCCGGCAGCTGATGTCCGGCTTCATGCCCGGCAGCGAGAGCAGCTGGATGGGCCTGATCGTGCCAGCGACACCGGGTGGCGTTGGCGGCGACTTCAATCTCGCTCAGGGCATCATGCAATACATGGTCTACCAGCCGCCGCGGCCGGACTGGGACTATCGCGATTTCGACTTCGACCGCGATCCCGAGCTGCTCGACCGGTGGGGTCGTCTGGCCGATGCGAACGACATCAATCTGCGTGAA
>DATCZB010000327.1:0-4809 GCA_036526155.1 Gammaproteobacteria bacterium | reverse complement strand
GAGAGCCATCGCGAAATACGGCATCGATCCCGACAAGCCGGATCCCGTGACGCTCTGACGACAGGTTTGCCGCTAGGTCATGGAAGTTACCGTTCCCGATCTCGGAGATTTCTCGGACGTCGAGGTCATCGAGATTCTCGTCCAGCCCGGTGACGTGGTTGCCGCCGAAGATTCGCTGATCACGCTGGAAACCGACAAGGCCACGATGGACGTGCCATCGCCCGTGGCCGGCACGGTCAGCGAAGTCAAGGTTGCGCCGGGTAGCACAGTCTCGGCCGGAGACCTCATCGTCGTGCTCGAAGCCGATGCTGCGGCTGCGGCGCCTGCCGATGACTCGGCCGCGAGCGACACGGCTGCCGGCGACTCGGCGGCCATGCAGGATTCGACGCCCGAAGCCGCTGGAGCCGATACAGGCGCCCCGGAGCCGTCCGCGATGCCCGCCGAGCCCGAGCTCGTCAGCGTTCCCGATCTCGGCGACTTCAGTGATGTCGATGTCATCGAGGTGCTGGTCGCCGTCGGCGACGAGGTCGAGGCCGAGCAGGGCCTGATTACGCTCGAGACCGACAAGGCCACGATGGATGTGCCGTCGCCGGTTGCCGGGCGCGTGCTCGAGCTCAAGGCCAGCGCCGGCGGAACCGTAAATCCCGGTGATCCTGTCGCCGTGATTCAGCCGAGCGAGGCCCCCAGCACACCGGCTGCGCCGGCCGAGACGGCGCGAGCGCCGGCCGAAGCGACTGCGGTTGCGCCCCGGCCGGCACAGGCTGCGGAACGAGCGGTTCCAGCCGACGATGCAGTGGCCGCAACCGTCACCGCGCTGCCTGCTGTCGGAATCATTGACGAGGCGGCATTCTCGCGCGCGCACGCGAGCCCGTCGGTGCGCAAGCTGGCGCGTGAGCTCGGTGTCGATCTCGGCCGCGTGCAGGGCACGGGTCGCAAGGGCCGGGTCACGGCGGACGACGTCAAGGCTTTCGTCAAGCGTATCCTGCAGCAGGGCGCGCCGGCGGCCGAAGCCGCGTTGCCAAAGGTGCCGACCGTCGACTTCGGCAAGTTCGGGCCCGTCGAGCAGGTGGGCTTGAGCCGTATCCAGAGAATCTCCGGTCCGCGGCTGCATGCCAGCTGGGTCAATCTGCCGCATGTGACGCAACATGAAGATGCGGATATCACGGAGCTCGAGGAGCGGCGGCAGTCACTCAAGACCGAGGCACTGAGCCGGGACATCAAGCTGACACCGCTCGCGTTCATCATGCGCGCTGTTGTGCTGACGCTGGACGAGTTTCCGCAATTTCGATCCTCGCTGAGCCCGGACGGCAAGAGCCTGATCGTCAAGAACTACTTTCATCTCGGTTTTGCGGCCGACACCGAAGGCGGACTCGTCGTGCCCGTCATTCGTGATGCCGACCACATGGACCTGTTCGAGCTGGCTGTGGCGCTTGGCGATCTCAGTGCCCGAGCTCGAGCCGGCAAGCTCGGTGTCGATGATGTTCAGGGCGGGGTGTTCACGGTCTCGAGCCTCGGTGGTATCGGCGGCAGTTACTTCACGCCGATTATCAACGCGCCCGAGGTCGCGATCCTCGGTGTTTCCCGGAGCCGCATGCACCCGGTCTTCGACGGCAACGAATTCAAGCCGCGACTCCTTCTGCCGCTGTCGCTTTCCTACGACCATCGCGTTATCGACGGCGCCCAGGCCGCCCGCTTCGTCACGTACCTTGCGACAACGCTGGCGCAGGTCGATCGCCTCGTAGCGGCGATTCCATGAGCGATCGGGCATGAGCGACACTATCGAAGCCGATCTCGTTGTGATCGGAGCGGGGCCCGGCGGCTATACCGCCGCTTTCCGCGCCGCCGATCTCGGAATGAACGTCACCCTGGTCGAGCGCTGGCCCATGCTCGGCGGCGTCTGCCTGAATGTCGGCTGCATTCCATCGAAGGCCCTGCTGCACGCTGCGCGCGTGCTCGAGGAGGCCAGGGAGTCGGCCGAGTTCGGCATAGATTTCGGCGAGCCGACGGTTGATCTCGACAAGCTGCGCGACTGGAAGAGCGGCATCGTGCAGAAGCTCACCAATGGCCTCGGCTCGCTGGCGAGGCAGCGCAAGGTGCAGGTCGTGCATGGCGCGGCGCGGTTTGCCGACGCGAACACGCTGACGGTAGAAGGCGAGGGAGCAAAGTCGGCCATCAGCTTTGGCCAGTGCATCATTGCCGCGGGCTCCGAGCCGACGCGGATCCCCGGTCTGCCCGAGACCCCGCGGATCATCGATTCGACGGGGGCGCTCGAGCTCGATGACTTGCCGCAGAGCCTGCTCGTCGTCGGCGGCGGCATCATCGGGCTCGAGATGGCGACCGTTTACGACGCGCTCGGCGTCGACGTTTCCGTCGTCGAGCTGACAGAGACGCTGATGCCTGGCTGCGATCGCGATCTCGTCAGGCCATTGCAAAAGCGCATTGCCGATCGGTATGCGGCGATCATGCTGGGCACCAGGGTCACTTCGTTCGAGCTCGACGATCACGGTGTCCTCGTCGGCTTCGAAGGCAAGCAGGCGCCGGAGCGAGCACAAACGTACGATCGAGTGCTCGTCGCGGTCGGGCGGCGGCCGAATGGGGGGGCAATCGGGGCGGATGCGGCAGGCATCAATGTCGACGAGCGCGGCTTCATCCAGGTCGACAAGCAGATGCGGACCAACCGCCCCAACATCTTTGCGATTGGCGATATCGTCGGCCAGCCGATGCTGGCGCATAAGGCGACGCACGAAGGCAAGGTCGCCGCCGAGGTAGCGTCGGGCATGAAATCCTATTTCGATGCCAGGGTCGTGCCGTCGGTTGCCTATACTGATCCCGAGGTGGCCTGGGTCGGCGTGACCGAGGAGCAGGCCAAAGCTGAAGGTATCGAGTATCACCGAGGGAGCTTCCCCTGGGCGGCCAGCGGGCGCGCGCTCGCGCTCGGGCGGTCGGAAGGTATGACCAAGCTGCTGTTCGACGCGGGTTCAGGTCAGGTCATAGGAGCCGGTATCGTCGGCACCAACGCCGGCGACCTGATTGCCGAGGCAGCGCTGGCGATCGAGACGGGCTGTGACGCCGCCGACATCGGCCTGACGATTCACCCGCATCCGACGCTTTCCGAGACGATCGCGTTTTCGGCGGAAGCCGCCGAAGGCACGATAACGGACCTCTATATCCCCCGACGGTGAGGCTGCTGTGCTGGTGCGTATCCACCTAGCAGTCGGTCCGCTCGCAATACTTGCGCTCGCAGGATGTGCGCACGAACCGGCCTTTCGCGCCGAGCTGCCGACGTCATTCGACTCCGAGGGCAAGACAATCGCGGTCATTGGCGATCTGCAGCAGACCAATGCCCTGGTGCGGTTCGTGCGCCGCCGTGAGAATAATCGCGTCGAGCAACGCCAGCTCGTCAATGAGCTCGCAACCCGTGTAGACGAGCTCAGTGCGCTCGTTATCGTCGGGGATCTCGTCTACACGGCTCGCTCCGCCAGGCACTGGCGCAACTTCGACGAGCTGGTGCAGCCGTTTGCCGGCTCGATGCCGATCCTGCCCGCGATCGGTAACCATGATTACCCGTGTGTGTTCATACAATTATGTGTTGTAACAAGGGTTTCCGAAGGAATGCTCGAGCGATTTCCATGGCTCGGGCCGGCCCAGCCCTACGCCGTCGAGAGCGGCGGTTTGTTGCTGTTGTTTCTGGACAGCGAGTCGGAGCTCGAGCGTCAGGGTAGCTGGCTCGCCGATCGCCTCGCGCAGGCACCGGGAACCCACCGGGCGGTGCTGGTCTTTTTTCATCGCCCGGCTTTCACGAACTCGATCGATTACGGGGCACTGCCGGATCTCGAGGTGCAGCGGCACATCGTCCCGCGGCTCGAGCAGGCGGAGCTGCCGGTCGTCGCATTCAGCGGTCATGTGCACGGGTTCGAGTACATCGTGCGCGAAGGCGTGCACTACGTGACGACTGCCGGCGGCGGCGGTCCACGCGGACCGATCGCCGACGAGCGGCCGTTCGACCGCTATCGCGGGCCGGATTGCCCTCAGCCGGACAGCGACGTTGTTTTACGGCCTTTCAATTACGTGCTGCTGCGCGAGGACAATGCGCAACTGACGATCGATGTGCGCGGCTTTTGTCGGGGCGACGACGGGGTCAGAGATCTCAACCGGATCGCCGTGCCGCTGCCGCGCTAGTTCCAGCAGTCGGCCGGCGTGCGAAGACCGTTGGGGTTGTCGCCGTCGACCGTCAGCACCAGCGTGCAGGTGACGCCGCCATCCCGATCGTTGGCCTGATCGCCGACACCCGTGGCGCTAGCCGTAAAGGCGATGCCACTGGCACCTGTCAGCGTAATCGTATAGCGCCCGTTCTCGCTCGTGGTCGGTGCCTGCAGGGTCGAGTTGGCCGCGTCGGCGCCACACACATTGTTGGCGCCGCCGAGAATCTGGCCGTAGAACGGGCAGCTCGCCCGGAGTTTCTCCTGAGCGAGCTGCACGGCGTTCAGTGCAGCAACTCCGTCGGCGCGTCGCGACTTGCGGATCGCGCTCAGGTACGAGGGATAGGCAATGGCAGCCAGAATGCCGACGATGACGACGACGACCATGAGCTCGATCAGCGTCATGCCTGCTATTTTGACTCGCTTGTTCCTCATCGCCTGTTTCCCTCGTGGTGGCAGCTCAGTAATTCCGGCATTTGTTCTGCTGGCGCACGACCCACACCCGATGATCATAGGGGCTGTCAACTGCCGTGGACCCCGGGAAGGAGAACATGCCCTCGGGCGCCCCGCAGACGATGTCCGGTGATTGGACTTTCAACGTAGCGTTCAC
>DATCZB010000326.1:0-7473 GCA_036526155.1 Gammaproteobacteria bacterium | reverse complement strand
GTCATCATCGTGACGACATCGTCGAGACGATGTTCTTGAACCTCTTTTACGGCGGCAGGCTCAAGGCAATGCCGCCCAAACTGGTCAGCGACGACGGCCGGCACATCGTTATCCGTCCGCTAGCCTATTGCACCGAGCGGGATATCGCGCGCTACGCCAGCGGGCGGATCACGATGTTGCGCCCGTCGTCCGACACCAGCTTGGGTGGCATGGACTTGAGCTTGCCGGCGAAGAACATGTTGAGGAACAGTGTCTGCAGAATGTCGTCGCGATGGTGGCCGAGGGCGATCTTCGTCGCACCCAGTTCGCCGGCAACTCGATACAGCACGCCGCGACGCAGGCGCGAACACAGCCCGCACATGGTCTTGCCCGGCTCGACTACCCTGGTGACGATCGAGTAGGTGTCTTCCTCCTCGATCCGGTAGTTGACGCCGATCGACTCGAAGTGTGCCGGCAGCACGGCAGCCGGAAAATTTGGCTGCTTCTGATCGAGGTTGACGGCGGTCAGCTCGAAATCGACCGGAGCGCGTCGTTTGAGCTCGAGCAGCATGTCGAGCAGGGTGTAGGAATCCTTGCCGCCGGAGACGCAAACCATGACGTGATCGCCGTCGCCAATCATCCGATAGTCGGCGATCGCACGGCCGACCTGCCCACGAAGCTCTGCCCGCAACTTGTTCCAGCGATTTGATACGGTTTGCACGATGGCGCTGTCCTCGGGCAGTGCGGTGGCAAGCGCCCGGCTCGGGCCCACTCACCCCGCCGCTGCCCCGACGCGGATTGACGAACTGCGATCATAACGGTTTCCCACCGGTGCGGCAGAACGGCCGCAGACGAGATCGCCGCGAGCGTCGGCCTCCACCCATGAGCGCCTCGATTCATTCGACATAACACGCTGCACGAGCCCATGCATCACATCCTGTGTGATGCCCTTCACTGCCGCCGATCCGGCCAGCCGATACGCTAGGCAGGTTCTGATTACGTCAATTTGGCGGGATGAAGCGCACCCTATCCGTAATCGTCATGGCTATCGCAGCTCTGGCGCTGCTTGTCGGCGCCGCGCTCGAATCCCGTTCCATTCCGCTCGAGGCGCATATTGCCCGCTATACCCTGAGCTCGGACCTGGCCAACATCGAGACCGAGTTCCGGACTCTCCGGAACTCGCTGGCAACGGCCTGGGAGTCGAGCCAGCCTCCCGGAGAAGCCGCCAACGCCCTGCATCAGCGGATCGTTCGAAGTGTCGAGGGACTCGAGCACTCGATCTCGATCATGCCCGGCAGCATGTTGCAGCTGGAGCGAATCGAGAACCAACTCGACCGGTTTCGCGCGACGATGGGAACCGTCGACGATCTGACCTCGACCCTGTTGCGCCAGCAAGCGGCATACTCGAACAACCTGAATTTGCTCCGCGACAGCGGGGCCGGAGTCGTGCAGCAGCTGCGCGCCATCGGCGAGAACCGTATCGCGTCGGACGTGCTGCAACTGGCGACCGAGACCGTCGAATTTGCGGCTCCGGCGAACGCCATCAACGACTACGAAATCGGCAGGCTGCTGGCGACACTGAATCGCGATCGGCGGCTCGATCCCGTGCTCGAAGACCTGGCCGGCCCGCTGCTCGAAGCCGTCAGCGAGATCCAGGAAACCAAGGATTCGATTCGCAGTCGCCTCGTTCAGCTCGAGGGCGTTCCCCTGCTCGAGAATGCCGAGGCGCTGAACGAGGCGGCAAACGCTTCTTACGAGGCTGCCGTTGCGAGCGCCGAGAATGCCCGCCGGGCGCTCCTGGTCTTCGCCCTCGCCATGCTTTGCAGCGTCGGGTTCATTGGCTATCGACTGCGGAACAGCTACCGGGCGCTGAACGAAGCCAACGACGAGCTCGCCCGGCTCAACGAGTCGCTGGAACAACGCGTGCAGGAGCGGACGCAAAGCCTGAGCGACGCGCTCGGAGAGCTCAAGGAGTCCCAGGTTCAGCTGGTGCAGGCCGAAAAGATGTCCTCGCTCGGGCAACTCGTCGCCGGCGTCAGCCACGAGATCAACACGCCGCTGCTCTACCTCGCCAACAACGCAACCCTCGTCCGGGAGCGCGCAGAGGTGCTGCGAGAATTCGTGCAGGCCAGCTCGAACACTTTCTCGATCAGGCGGGCCGACTACGACGGGCGCGCCGGGTTTCAGGCAGACGTGATCGGCAAGCTCAACGAGCTCAAGAGCATGCTGCGCGAGCACGAGCTCGAAGATGCCGTCGAGGAAATCATCGACCTGACCCGCGACAGCATCGACGGTATCGCCGACCTGACCGAGATGGCCCAGAGCCTCAAGGACTTCAGCCGGCTCGACCGAGCGCCGGTCGACAGCTTCGACGTCAACGCGGGGCTCGACAAGACGCTCAACATCGCCCGCAACATCATCAAGCACAAGGCCGACGTCCGAAAGCTCTACGGCGAGGTCCCGAGCATCGAATGCTCGCCTTCCAAGATCAATCAGGTATTTCTGAATCTGCTGACGAATGCCGCGCAGGCGATCGAGGAGCGCGGCGAGATCGTCATCACGACCGGTCTCAGGGACACCGACCACGTGGTCGTCTCGATCGCCGACACCGGCTGTGGCATACCGAAGGAAAACCTCGCGCTGCTCTGCGATCCATTCTTCACGACCAAGGATGTGGGGTCAGGCACGGGCCTCGGCCTGTCGATCGTCGCCGATATCGTTCGCAGTCACGGCGGCAAGCTCGAAATCGATTCCAGGCCCGGCGAGGGCGCGACCTTTTCGGTCATCCTTCCGATCAGGCAACCCGAAAAACCGCGCGATGCCGTCGCAGACGACGCGGGCGTGGATCAGATACTCGCGGAGGCTGTCTGAATGTCGTCCGCAACTCAACCTGCGGCAGGCAAGCCCAGGCTCCTGTTCGTCGACGACGAGGAGCGCGTTCTCAATTCGATGCGGATCATGTTCCGCCGGTCATGCGAGCTGCATCTCGCCAAAAGCGGCAAGGAAGCGCTCGAGATCGTAAGGAACAATGACATCGACGTAATCATCGCCGATCACAGGATGCCGCAGATGACGGGCGTCGAGCTTCTGACTGAGGTCAAAACGCTGTCACCCAGAACCGTTCGCATTCTGCTGACGGGCTACGCCGAGCTCGACGCCGTCGAAGGCTCGATCAACGACGGCGAGGTGTTTCGGTTCCTGACCAAGCCGTGCCCGCCCGACCGATTGAGAGAAACCGTCGCCCTCGCCGTCAAGGCGGCGCGCGAAGCCCCTCCACCCAAGCCGCCCGAGACGAAACCTGTGCCGGCCAGAGCGACGGCGCGAAAACCAGCCACCGGCAGAGCGGCGGCTCGTCCCGGAACCAGGCCCGTCCAGGCTGCCCCACGCCCGAAGGCAAAACCAGGCCAGGCCGCGGCCAAACCGGCCCCGGTCAGCAAGAAACGCCTGGCTCAGGGCCTCGGGATTGTCGTCTTCACCAACGACGAGGAGGTGCTGACGGCCGTGCAAAAGGCCGTCCGCGGGCGACTGCCCGTCTATGCGGCATCGAACGTGGTCAAGGTCGTGAAAATACTGACTGAGCACCAGCCGGGCGTGCTCGTCACCGATATCAGCTCGGACAAGTCCACGATCCAGGCGATGACGGCTCGCCTCAAGGAACACTTGCCGGAGCTCGTCACGATTGCGGTATCCCCCCACCGTGACGTGCTCGATATGGTCTGGCTGATCAACCACGGCCAGATCTTCCGGTTCCTGCGCAAACCCATCACGCCGGGCCGCTGCGCCGTCAGTCTGCAGGCAGCCCTGAAGCACCACCGGATGCTGCTCAAGAACCCCGAGATGGCGCAGCGACATCAGGTCGAGGCGACTGACGATTCCGGTTTGATGGGCGGCGTGCTCAGCCGGATCAGGAACGTTCGCAGACTCTGGACCTCGATCTGAGTTCCGGACCGGAAGGCCGCGCCGGTCCCTCCGATTGAACATAACTACCGGGCCAGGACGTGCCGCGCAACTCATGAGCTACACTTGATTCGACTGTCCCACTCAAGAGGGCAGAGGAGAAAGAGTGCCATGCGAGTTCACCCAGGGACCGGTATCGTCGCGCTATCCGCGCTCATCTTTTCTGGTGAGGCGCTCGCCGAGTGGCGCTGCGACTGTACCAGCATCGTCGACAGCTGCGCGGCGACTGCGACCGTGCGGGACAGCTTCATCGAGGTAACGAGCAACACCGAGCAGTGCTCGAGGGTTGACTATTTCGTCGACGGAACGCCGCTGGTTGCGCTGGTCGTCGACGGCACGGAGCGGCAGGACTGGATCTCGGAGAGCGCGACACCGTCGATCATCATCCAGAGTTGCCAGGTCTGCCTCGATAATGCCTCCGCTGAAGAGCCCCCTCCGTTCGCTTCGAGCCTCATGTCTGACGGCGAGCCAACGCTGCTCGTCGAAGTCTTGCCAGCCTACCCGCCCGAAGCCCTGGTCGCCGGCATCGAAGGCACTGTCGAGATTCGGTTCGACGTGACGCCCGAGGGCACCGTCAGCAACGCCGAGATCGTGTCCTCCGACCCGGCCGGCGTGTTCGAGGATGCCGCACTGGCTGCGCTCCGGGGCTGGCGCTACACGCGCAATCCCGAGGGCGAAACGACCGCCCTGACCGAGACTGTTGAATTCAGCCTGTCGCGCGCGCTGTTCGCTCTGCGCCCGACGGCAGCGGCCTCGTCCCGGCCTGCCGCCCCGGGTGAGCCGATCCGCAACAACTGTGTGCAGGAAGACATGCGCTACGACTTCGGCGCCAGCGTCGACGTGAGCCTGGTCAACGGGTGCAGTGTGCCGGTGATCGTTTACAGCTGCGCGGCGGGAACCGGTGTCTACCGCGATCGCTGGACCTGCCGGAACCAGGAACGAGCGGGCACGGCGCTTGCCCCTTCGGTGGCGTCGGAGGATGAACCGGGCGCGCTCGCCGCAATGACCGATCTCGCCACGGTTGCCAGACTAGAAATTTCCCGCGCCCCGAACAGCGAGTACTGGTGGCTCGCCTGCCGAGTCGATGACGCAGCGTGCCGCAGCGACGGCCGGGAGTGGGTCAGGTCGCTGGACGGCCAGGTGGGCACGATCGACCCGCAGGCGCGAACTCGAGCCAGGCTGGCGCGCTCGTTCTGATCGCTCAGTCGTCGGTTATTGCTGAGTCGTCCGTTACGGTCACGAATACCCGGTAGACGCCGACTGGCTCCCCGGCCGTGACGCGCGCGAAGACGTAACCGCTACCGGGCGAACTGGCCGCGATGTCGAACGGAATCGTGTTCTCGCCCGCGACGATCGAAACCGGCCTGCGCGCGGGCCCTGGCTCGACCTGACCGGGCAACTGCACCGCGTCGGGCAGCGTGACCTCGAGGACGGCATCGGGAAATTCGGAAGCGGACTCGAAATGGAGATCGAGAGTGCGCCTTTCTCCAACCGACAGCGTTACCGAACGGAAGCCCGAATCGAACTCCGCTCTCGACCCCTGGACGTTGAGCCCCGTATAGATGACGGTAAATATGCTCGCGAAGAACGCGCCAATGAACCCAATGGCAATCAAGTTCACTTTGCGCTTTTCCGTCTGCCTGGTGTCTGATGCCTCGCTCATGCCCCGCCGCAATCGACCTCCTCAAATCGGTTAGCATTGTAGCCGTCCGGATCGTCCAGGCTCCACCACCCGCAGCATGAGTCAATTTCAGGGGATAGTCGGCCTGATCGGCCTCGTCGCGGTGGCATGGCTGGTCAGCGAGGAGCGGCGCATCGTCCGCTGGCGCGTCCCTGTGATCGGCCTTCTGCTCCAGTTCCTGATCGCGCTGCTGATGCTCAAGCTGCCTCAGTCGCGCGTGATCTTCGCGGCTCTGAGTGACGCCGTCGTCGCGCTGCAGACGGCGACCGAGGCCGGAACGAGCTTCGTCTTCGGGTTTATCGGCGGTGGCCCGCTGCCATATGAAGAAACCGCAGTCGGCGCCAGCCTGGTCTTCGCATTCCGCTCTCTGCCGCTCCTGATCGTCATGAGCGCCCTGACAGCTCTGCTCAGTTACTGGCGCGTGCTGCCACTGATCGTTAATGCGCTGTCCGCACTGCTGCAGCGAACGCTGGGCGTTGGCGGCGCGGTGGCTCTGTCTGCGGCCGCCAATGTCTTCGTCGGCATGGTCGAGGCGCCGCTGCTGATTCGACGCTACCTGCTGCAGCTGAGCCGCGCCGAGCTGTTCATGGTCATGGCCTGCGGCATGGCGACGATCGCAGGCACCGTGCTCGTGCTGTACACGACGATTCTCGACCCGGTTCTCGACGACGCCGTCGGCCACCTGCTGACCGCCTCGATCATCAGCGCCCCAGCCGCCATCATGTTCGCCTGGGTGATGGTGCCGCTGACCGGTGGCGCGACGGAGACGCGTCGCATCGGCCTCACGCACTCGGAGGCGACCAGCACGATGGACGCGATCACGCGAGGCACGGAGCGCGGTCTGGCCCTGTTTCTCAACATCATCGCGATGCTGATCGTGCTCGTGGCGCTGGTTCATCTCCTGAATGCGATCCTCGGTCTGCTGCCGGCTGTCTGGGGCGCAGAACTGTCGCTGGAGCGGCTGCTGGGCTGGATCTTCGCGCCCGTGGCCTGGTCGCTCGGCGTTCCCTGGAGCGAGGCAATTACCGCCGGGAGCCTGCTGGGCATCAAGACCGCCCTGAACGAGTTTCTGGCCTATCTGGCACTTGCGGAACTTCCGGATGGCACTTTGAGCGACCGAAGTTATCTAATAATGAGTTACGCGCTTTGTGGAATGGCAAACTTTGGCAGCCTCGGCATTATGATTGGCGGATTCAACGTGCTGGTGCCGGAGCGGCGCAAGGACGTCGTTTCGCTCGGCATGAAGTCGATCCTGGCGGGGACGCTCGCGACCTGCTCGACCGGCGCTGTCGTGGGCCTGATTAGCTGAATTAACTGGAGATCCGATGCGACTCAATCGCCTGCTCACTGTCTTCGCCGCACTCTGCGTCGTCGGCGCCTCGTCCGCCACCGCGGGAACGCTGCAGCAGGTCCTGAGCCGCGGCAACCTCAGAGTCGGCTTAACGCTGGCGGAGCCGTGGGCCATGCGCACCGAGGAGGGCGAATTCGAGGGCTTCGAAATCGACGTCGCGCGCAAGCTTGCTGCGGACATGGGTGTCAGCATCAATTTTCTGCGCTACGACAACGATGAAATCATTCGCGCACTCGAGGCCGGCGAAATCGACCTGATTGCGGCCGGGCTCACGGTCACGCCCGAGCGCGCCCTGCACGTCAATTTCAGCAACCCGTACGCAACCGGCGGCATCGGTATCGCGAGCAATCTCGAGACCACTTCCGAAGTCGAAACGCTGGAGCAACTCAACGCGCCCGAGTACACGGTGGCAACCGTTTCCGATTCCGTGGCTGAAGACCTCGCGCAGCGGATCCTGCCGCGCGCCGTGCAACGGAGCTTTCGCACCGAGATCGACGCCAGTGAA
>DATCZB010000325.1:0-6096 GCA_036526155.1 Gammaproteobacteria bacterium | reverse complement strand
AGTTCGGCAATCGCGTCGAGGTGATTACCTTCGAAGATCTAGAGCTCGGGGGTTTCAACGACGTGAGCCAGGCGCTGCAGATGGAAGTCCCGGGGCTCTATCTGGCGCCGAAGAACGGTGCCTTCGACTACATGGATTGCTCGCTCCAGGGTTCCCGTTGCCAGGACGTCCTCTGGCTGATCGACGGCGTGCGGATCAACAACCGTCTGTACAACACGACGGCGCCGCTCGATACCGTCCCGGCGCACATGATCGAGCGAATCGAGGTCCTTTACGGGGGACAGGGTATTTTTTACGGCACGCAGTCGGTAGCCGGCGTCGTCAATATTGTCACCAAGCGGTTCAGCGAAGACCCCGAGGGCAACGTGGGTATCGGGTTCGACGGCAACGACGGCACGCATATCAACGCCGACTATCGTGCCGCGTTCAACGATCATCAGCTCGTGTTGTATGCGTCCCAGGATGAGGCAGACGGGTTTCAGCCGTATCTCGACTCGGAGTACCAGCCGAGCGGCTCGGACCGGGACCGCGGTTATGACGTGCTGACGGCAGGCATAAAATACGGGTATGCATTCAGCGGTGATTCCGAGCTCGCGATTCACTACCACCATACGGACAATGAAGTCGAGTTCGCCGCGCCTTCCAATCGGGCACGTTCATTCAACGAGCGCGACGAGGATCTGCTGACGCTGAAATGGGATTACTCGATCAGTCAGGACCTCGACCTGTTCGTCAAAGGCTACTTTCATTCCTGGGACAGTCATTGGACCCGGTTCGACAACGAGCTCGACCTGGCAGGCAACCTGACGGGCAATCTGATCACCGTCAGCAACCGCGAGTTCTGGGGCTACGAAGACTACGGGCTGACCGCCATGGCGCGGGTCCGCAGCGAGAGTGGGCTCGAGTACGCTTTCGGCTACGACCGGCAGGAGTTTTCGGGTCGGGACGATGTTTTGCTGATTGCCGACCGAACCGAGAGCGTGGACGCATTCTTCGGTCAGATACGCGCGGGCGAGAACGTCTTCGATCGGACCTCGATCGCATTAGGGCTGCGCTACAATCGGCCGAGTGGCGAGGGTGATGTGACCGTCGGCAACATCAGCGCGCGGCACGACTTTTCCGACTCGTTCTATATCCGCGGCGGCTTTGGCACGTCGTTCCGGCTGCCGGATGCCTGGCAGCTGTATGGCAACGATCCGTGCTGCACGCTCGGCAATCCGGACCTCGAAGGCGAAAAGAGCGAGAACATCGACGTTGCCGTCGGCGGTTATGCCGGCGGGGGCGTCAGCTGGGAGCTAACGGTATTCGATCGGGCCGTGGACGACCTGATCGGCAGCGCCAACGGCATGCGGATCAATACCGAAAATACGGTCGATTTCGAGGGCTTCGAGGTCACGATTGCAGCCGAGTTCTCGCCGTCCTGGCACGGGACGTTCAGTTATACAGATACCGACGCCAAGGCCCGGGGTTCATCGCAGCAGGAAATCGGAATTCCCGAGTCGACGCTCAAGCTCGGGCTTCGCTACCGGACGGACGATTCACCGTTCGAGTTCGGCGCGTCTCTGCTCGACGTCGGTGATGTCTGGGACTCGGTCTCGGGCGGGATTGGCCGAGTCGAGCACGGCAATTACACAGTCATCGACCTGACGGGCGGCTACCGCTTCGGCAGTGACGGGCGGCAACGCATTGGAATACGGATCGAGAATGCGACCGACGAGACCTATGCCTCGTCGCTCGGGCGCGCCTTCGTCGATGCCGATGGTTCCTCGTATGCGTATCGGAACCTCGGCACACCGCGAACCGCCCATCTGACCTACAGCCACAGGTTCTGATCGCTACCCGGCATCGCAGGACTACCGGGCATGAATCGGCTGCTGTTTCTGCTGCACCGCTATCTGGGTATTGCGCTTGGCCTCATCGTGTCTGTCTGGTGCGTGTCCGGCATCGTCATGATGTATGTCGCGTACCCCGAGCTGACGGAGGCCGACGAGGTTCGTGTGCTTCCGGCGCTGGACCTTGCGGCGTGTTGCCGATTACCCGATGCTGCAGCGCTGGGTGCGGGCGCGACGGACGGCGTCAGGGTCGAGATGCTCGCGGGGCGCCCGGTGCTGAGGCTCGGGCAAGGCGGAGGGCAGCGCTACTGGGATCTCGCAACGGGAGACCAGCTCGGGGCCGTGGACGACAGGCGGGCGCGCGAGATCTCGCTGCATCATGCGGCGCAGGTCGGCGTCGATCGCTTCCGCTACGACGGTGCGATCGAGCGGGACCAGTGGACCGTCTATGGTGCCTATGATCCGCATCGGCCACTGTTCAAGTTCACGGGGTCCGATGCCGCAGGCACGCAATGGTATGTCTCGAGCGCGACGGGCGAGATTGTTCAGTCGACGACGGCAAGCCAGCGGTTCTGGAACTGGCTCGGCGCGGTGCCGCACTGGCTGTATCCGACCATGCTGCGCCAGCACGTGTTCGTCTGGGGTCAGGTCGTCATCTGGCTCACGATCTTCGGCACGTTTCTCACGGTGTTCGGCCTGTATATCGGGATCCGGCAGTACAAGTCGCGACGCAGTGGCCGTTACTCGCCGTACCGCGGCATTTCCTTATGGCATCACTACTGCGGGCTGATCTTTGGTGTCTTTACGTTGACCTGGCTGGTCAGCGGCTTCTTCTCGATGAACCCCTGGGGCGCGCTCGAAAGCCGCAATTTCTTACTGGAAGATATGCGCAACCGCGGTGGCGAGCTCACGGCGCGGCCGCCGCTACTCAGCCAGCTCGAGATGTTGCCGCGGCGGGCCCTGCCAACAGGCGTCGTCAGGCTCGAAACAGGTGTCGTCGGTGGCGAGGGCTTCGTGGTCGGCTGGCATCAACTGGGTGCCAAGCAGCGACTGGATCCTGTCAACCTGAAGCCCGCCGCCATGCCCGAGAACACTCTTGCCGAGGCGGCCGGCAGGCTTCGGCCCGGCGTCCCGGTTGCCGATTCAGGCTGGCTCGAGACGGCCGATGCGTATTACTACAGTCACCACGAGACGCGAGAGTTTCCGGTTTATCGTGTCGTTTATGCCGACGGCGAGCGGTTTTATCTGGACGCGGTGACAGCCGAGCTCCTGCATGCGGTGGACGATAACTGGCGCTGGTATCGATGGCTGCACTACGGATTGCATCGCGGCGACTTTCCGTTGCTCAGAGAGCGCCCCATCTGGGACGCCTGGATGCTGCCGCTGCTGGCGGGAGTCACGCTCGGAGCACTGACCGGAACCTGGATGGGTTTCAGGCGCATCACACGCCGACGCCGCCGGGCCTAGTCGGCGAGCGCCGCCTCGAGGATTGCGGCGACATCCTCGTGCACGGGCGAGCCGGGGGTGACTCTGCCGAGCGCTTCGTCGAGCGGCGTTCGGCCCAGCGCGTCGGTGGCGTCGGCCTCGGCGCCGCGCTCGAGCATGAATTGGGCGACACGCGGCCATCCCTGGCTGGCGACCCGGAACAGCGCGGTGCGGCCTTCGCGGTCTGTCATCTGGCTCGGTCGCGCAATCCGGGCCGTTCGGCTGGTCGTGTCGGTAACGCGCGCGTTGATATCGGCCCCGGCGGCCAGGAGGATTTCGAGCGAGCCGATGACCTTGTCCTCGATTGCCTCGTCGGTCGCAAAGCTCGGCGAGCGATTGGTGCCGAAGTCGACGTCGCGCACGCCAACGCTCGCGGCGGCCATGAGCGGCGTGACACCCATGACGTTCGGCAGATCGACGAGCGCGCCATGCTCGAGCAGGATCCGCAACCCCGCGTCGTCATGCATGATCGCGGCGCGCAGCAGGGGCGTCGCGCCCGTCGTCAGCAGGTCGTCGGTGAATCGCTGGCTGTTGCCGCCGCGACCGACGCGATGCATGTTGAGCTGCGGGTTGACCTCGACGCCGGCGTCGAGCAAACGCCGGACCAGATCCAGCGCGGTCGTGCCTTGCGGGGTATCGGGGAGCGAGTTTTCGGCCGTGGGCGAGCCCGAGTTCGGAACGCCGGGAATGTCCGTGTTCATGTCGACCGCGACGTAGAGCGCAGTACGTCCCCACCAGTCTGAATAGTGCGGATTGGCGCCGAGATCGAGCAGGTGGGCCGCTGCATCGAATTGCAGGTTGTCGATCGCAATCATCAGCGGCGTGACGCCATTCGGTGTCGGTCGATCGACGGGCTCGCCGGCTTCGACGATGGCGCTGATGCAACCTGTGCATCCGGCCCTGGCCGCATACAAGAGCGCCGTCAGACCGCCGGTCGGCCGGTACTGCGCCCGCGGCTCCGACGTGACCTGCGAGCCCCAGTCGTTGACGGCCGCACGAACCGAGACATCGGCGCGTTCGGCAATCAGGAACCGGGTGAGCTCGGGAAAGTTGCCGGCGGCAGACCACATGAGCGCAGTCTGGCCGCGCCAGCCCTCGATGGCGTTGACGTCCGCACCGTGAGCGACGAGACGCTCGGCGACATCGAGAGACCCCGTGCGTGCCGCCAGCATGAGTGCCGTCTGCCCATCGAGATTTGGCGTGTCAGGATCGGCGCCGGCTGCCAGCAGCCGGTCGACAAGTCCGGCGTCGGCGGTCTTTACCGCCTCGGCGAGCGGGCTCGAGCCGAAGCGGTTCCTCGCCGAGGGGTCGGCGCCCATCTCGAGCAACCGGTCGACGAGCGCGGCGTCCTTCCGGTAGACGGCCCAGTGCAGCGGCGAAGTGCCTTCCGCCTGCGTGGCGTTGACGTCGGCGCCGGCGTCGATCAGACGGATCGCTTCGAAGCGGCGTCCCTGCTGGATCATGTCGGCCAGCTCGCTCTGGGCCCAGCTGGTGCCGAACGACAGCAGGCACGGCAAGGCGAGCCCCAGAGTCCTGATTGATACGCGGATTCGCATTCCGTCGCCTACACGATGTCGTGCATGAGCTTGTTGTGATGCGCCCAGAATCCCTTCTGCAGGTCGTAGAGCAGGCGGTACGGGTCGTCGAACTCGCGCGCGAGCCCGTCGAGGACGCCGGTTTCCAGCATGTCGCGCGGTGTCTCGCCAAGGCGCAAATGCTCGACCATGCGCTCGAAGATCTCGAGCAGAAGGTCGTGCTCGGACTGGACCGCGGCGCGGCCGACGACGGGCCCGAAGCTCGGCACGAAGCGTGTCTCGGCGTCGCTGATCTCGAGCAGCCCGGCGAGCGCGTCGACCCGACCGCCGAGCCAGCCGCCGCCAAACCAGTCGAACACGGGATCAAGGACCGGCGACAACACGTCGCCGGCAACGATCACATTACGATCCGGAACCGCGACGTAGATGTCGCCGTCGGTGTGCGCCTCGATGAGGTAGCCGTAGTCGATGTTGCGACCGCCAATCTGAACTGATCCGTTGCCGTAAAACGTCTCGGTGGGCACGCCGTCTGCTTCGAGGGGCGCGGTGTACCGGTCTTGCTCCGGCCGGTAATAGCCGTTGGCGAGCCGAAGCCGCGTTTTCTCATGCGCGAAGATCGTGGCACCCATGGCGCCCAGGGCGGCGTTCGACCCGATCTGGTCGGGATGCCAGTGCGTGTTGAAAACGGCGCCAACGGCTTCCGGCAGCTCGCCGAGAGTTGCAAGCAAGGGCCCCCGGTCCGCGGGCGAGCCCGAGTCGACGAGCACGCGGCCGTCGCTAGTCGAAAGCACGACGACGTTGACCCCGGCGCCCCGCAGGACCTCGATGCCGTCGGTGACCGACGTGATCACGATGCGCTCAGGCGTTTGCGCTCGTGTGTTCCAGCCCGGGATCGACGCGGCGGCAAGGCCCGCCGCAAGGCCGCGCAGCATGGCGCGGCGGCTCGTCGAAGGGCTGCGCGCGCGCCGCATCGGTTCAGACGCCGGCAATCTCGCCCGTGCTATCGGCGATGCTCGTCAGCTCGAACCCGGCCTTGTTGAGGACGGTCAGATGCAGGTTGGACAGCGTCGTCCGCTCGGGCAGGTCGATGTGCTGCCCGCCGCTGAGCGTTCCGGCGCCGCCGCCGACGAGCAGTGTCGGCAGCGGGTAGTTGTTGTGCCGATCGCTGTTGCTCATATTCGAGCCGTACAGGAACATCGAGTTGTCCAGCAGAGACCCCTCTCCATCTTCGATGCCGGCCAGCT
>DATCZB010000324.1:0-2315 GCA_036526155.1 Gammaproteobacteria bacterium | reverse complement strand
CTCACCGGTGAGGCTGAAGACGTAGGTCACGAGCGGGTGCTCGGCAAGCGTCTTCAGATCGAGCGGCCCATTCGCCTGTGCCAGCGGATGATCCTTCGGCACGAGCGCAATACGGTGCCAGCGATAGATCGGCAGCAGCGTCAGATGCGGAAACAGGTGCTGCGACCCGGTCGCTATCGCGAAATCGACCTTGTTGGTGCTGATGAGCTCGGCGATCTGCTCCGACGTGCCCTGGTGCAGATCGAGATCGACCCGGGGGTAGACCTCCCGGAAAGCCCGGATGACTTCCGGCAGCACGTAGCGCGCCTGGGTATGCGTGGTGGCAATCGATAGCGTGCCCTCCTGCTCGGCCGTCAGGTCGCTCGCCAGGCTCCGGATGTTGTCTACCTCGCGCAGAATCTTGCGCGCGCGCGCGATGACGTCGCGCCCGGCCGGGGTGATCGCCGCCAGGCTCTTGCCCTTGCGCGTGAAGAGCTGGACGCCGAGCTCGGCCTCGAGCTGCTTGAGCTGCTTGCTGATCCCGGGCTGACTCGTAAACAGGCGCTCTGCAGCCGAGGTGATGTTCAGGCCGCTGTCTACGATGCCGACGAGGTACTTGAGCTGCTTGAGCGTCACTGTCTCATAACCACAATGCTTGAAAGTTCGCCTTCCAATATAACCATTGGTTAGATCAGGCTGTCAATTTTCACTGACCACGAAGACCAGCTTCTCGCCGCCTATATTTCATCCTGGCATATGCGAAGAAGCGGTTAATATTGGCCGCACAACGTCCCCGGAGTATGGTGCCGTTCCCCCTGACCACGGCCACCCAATGCAGAATCTACCCATATTCACCAAGCTCTCGGGACGCAACTGCCTCGTCGTTGGCGGCGGCGTGGTCGCCGCGCGGCGTATAGAGCAGCTGTTGAATGCGGGCGGCAGCGTTACGGTTATCGCGCCCGAATGCACCGAGACCGTGCGCGAGTGGGCGGAGTCGGGTCAGATCAGTCTCATCGAGACAAGATTCGGCGACACCGCGCTCGACGACTACTGGCTCGTCGTAGCCGCCACCAACGATCTGGACGTCAATCACGACGTGGCCCGGGCGGCCGAGGCTGCGAAGCGATTCTGCAACGTCGTCGACGAGCCGGAGCTGTGCACATTCATCATGCCGACGATCATCGACCGCGACCCGATCACGATCGCCATTTCGAGTGCCGGGCGATCACCGGTGCTGGCCCGCTGGATCAAGGGGGTGCTCGAAGAGACCTTGCCCCATCGTATCGGCGCGCTCGCCGCGCTTGCCGGGCGCTGGCGCGACCGGGTCAAGGCGGCCTTGCCGGATCTCGACGACCGCCGGCGCTTCTGGCAGACGACGCTGCATGGTGAGGTCGCCGATCTCGCCTATGCAGGCCGCGAGGAGGCGAGCGAAGCGGCGCTGGATGCGGCGCTCGAGCGCTGGCTGCAGGACGCCTCGGCAGGCCCTGCAAAGGGTCAGGCCTACCTCGTCGGCGCGGGCCCGGGCGACCCGGAACTCATCACGCTCAGGGCACGCAAGCTCCTGGCGCGGGCCGATGCCGTCCTCTACGACCGGCTCGTCAATCCCCGCATCCTCGAATACGCGCGCCGCGACGCGGAGCTGATCCTCGTCGGCAAGGCAGCCGGGAAACCGTCGATTCGTCAGGAGCAACTCAATCGGCTGCTCGTGAACCTGGTCGATTCAGGCAAGCATGTCTGTCGTCTCAAGGGTGGCGACCCTATGGTCTTTGGCCGCGCCGCCGAGGAGCTCGAGGCGCTGGCGGAGGCCGGCCTGCCATTTCAGGTCGTGCCGGGCGTCTCGGCGGTCGAGGGCTGCGCGGCTTATGCCGGGATACCGTTGACCATGCGCGACCAGGCCCGCGCCGTGCTGATCGCCACGGGCCACACGACGGATCATGACGCGGCGGATCTCACGGCCTACCGACCCGATCAGACGCTCGCCCTGTACATGGCCGTCGCAAATTTCGGCGCCATTTCCGCGCGTCTGATCGAGCTCGGCCACCCGCGAGACCTGCCCCTGGCGGTCGTCGAAAACGGCACCACGGAAAAACAGCGTGTCATCCGCGCCACGCTCGACGACCTGCACACGCTCGCCGAAGATCACGGCGTCGAGTCCCCGGCTTTATTGCTCGTCGGACCCACGGTACGGTACGCGGAGCGCTATGGCTGGTTTAATCCGCGCATCGTCGAGCCCGAATCGCGCGACGGTCTGGCGGAAGTGATTTAAGAACAAACCGAGAGGTCCCCCGATGATCTACGAGAGCATTCTGGACACCATTGGCAACACGCCCGTTGTG
>DATCZB010000323.1:0-2273 GCA_036526155.1 Gammaproteobacteria bacterium | reverse complement strand
GACGATTTACCTGGCCATCGAACCGATGCCGGGCGCCAACGAGATCGAAATCGGCGACGCCGTCTACCTGCAGCTCGACACGATCAACGCATCGCTACCGGGCGGCCTCGAGGTCAGCATCGCCGAGGATGGCACGACCTACATGCGCGACTCGCTGCGGGAGATCTTTACGACCCTCGTCGAAACGATTCTGCTCGTCGGCATCGTCGTACTGATACTGATGGGCTCTTTCCGCACGTCGCTCGTGCCGCTGGTGACGATTCCGATCTCGATACTAGGCGCTGTGGCCGTGATCTACCTGCTCGGCTTCTCGCTCAATCTGCTGACCGTGCTTGCTATCGTGCTCTCGGTCGGTCTCGTCGTCGACGATGCCATCGTCGTTGTCGAGAACGTAGCCCGACACATGCAGGAGGGACGCTCGCGGCTCGAGTCGGCGCTGACCAGCTCGCGGGAATTGTTGTCGCCGATCATCGCGATGACGTTCACACTCACTGCCGTCTACACGCCGATCGGCTTCGTGTCCGGGTTTTCCGGCGCACTGTTCCGGGAGTTTGCGCTGACGCTGGCCGTGGCGGTGATTATTTCGGGCATCGTTGCCCTTACGCTGTCGCCAATCATGAGCGCGTGGGTCTGCCAGGAGCACGGCCGCGAGGGCCGGATCACGCTCAAGGTCAACGCCGTTTTCGATGCCTTGCGGCGAAGCTACGAGCGGCTGCTCGACACAAGCTTCGTCTGGCGTAACCAGGTTCTGTTCGTCGCGCTGTTCGTCTCGGCGCTGACGGTGCCGTTCTACCTGTTCTCGGCAACCGAGCTCGCGCCGGTCGAGGATCAGAGCGGAATCTTTCTGATCATCGAGGCGCCGCCCGAAGCATCGCTCGATTACACCAACGCCTATATGGACGACGTCATCGACAACGTCGAGGCCGGCGTGCCGGGCGTCGAGTACGTCTGGCAGGTCATCAATCCCACCGGCGGCTTCGGCGGCATCGAGCTCGTCGAGTTCGACCAGCGAGACCAGTCGGTTCAGGAGATGCTCCCGGCCGTGACCGAACTGCTCGCGGGCGTGACGGGACTGCGCGTGTTCCCGTCGCTGTCGGCGAGCCTGCCGAGTCCGGGACAGTCCGACGTCGAGATGGTCGTGCGCTCGACCGACAGCTACGAAAACATGGCCGAGTACGGCCAGCAGCTCGTGCAGGCCGCTCAGCGCAGCGGCCAGTTCCTGTATGCGAGCACGGACCTGACGCTGAACCTGCCGCAGTATCGCCTGGCGCTCGATCGCGACCGCATCGCCGATCTCGGCATGGATTCGAGCTACGTGACCTTTCAGCTCGCAACGCTGTTCGCCGAGATCGACGCGAACCGGTTCAATATGAACGGCAAGGCCTATCGCGTGATCCCGCTGATCGAGACTGATGACAGGAGCACGCCGGAAACCATGCTCGACCTGTCGATTCGCTCGCCCGAGGGCGACCTGATCCCGCTGCGCTCGCTGGCCGAGCTGCAGCCGGTCGTGAGCCCGAGCTCGCTCGCGACGTTCAACCAGCAACGGGCGTTTCGCATCACCGGCGCCGTAACGCCGGGAACGACCAGTGGCCAGGCACTGGCGACGCTCGAGAATGCGGCGCTCGAACTGCTGCCTGCGAGTTACAGTCTCGACTACGCCGGCTCGTCGCGCCAGTTGCGCAAGGAAGGCAACAGCATGATTTCCGTGCTGCTCGTGTCGATCGTCATCGTTTACCTGGCGCTGGCCATTCAGTTCAATGCATTTCGCCTGCCGCTCGTCGTGCTGCTCGGTTCCGTGCCGCTGGCGCTGTCCGGCGGCTTGCTGTTCAGTTTCCTGAGCCTGACGACGATCAACATCTACACGCAGATCGGCTTCGTGACACTCGTCGGCCTGATCGCTAAAAACGCGATACTCATTACGGAGTTCGCGCATCGGCAGCAACTGAATGGACTGGCGAAACTCGATGCGATCAGGGCCGCGGCATCGCTGCGCCTGCGGCCGGTTCTGATGACCACGGCGGCAACCGTGATGGGGCACTTTCCTCTCGTGCTCGTGGCCGGCGCCGGTGCCGAGGCACGCAACAGCATTGGCATTATCCTCGTCGCCGGCATGGCGATCGGCACCATATTCACGCTGTTCGTGCTGCCGTCGGTTTACCTGTGGCTCGCGGGCGAGACACCGGAAGAGGTGAGCAGCGGCGTTGGGTGATATGCGGAGACCTGGCGCGCCCGGAAAGATTATTCGCCGCCTTCGGCGGCTAACCCCTCGA
>DATCZB010000322.1:0-3322 GCA_036526155.1 Gammaproteobacteria bacterium | reverse complement strand
CGGGAATGTCGTAGCGCTCGATCGACTGGCCGACAACGCGCAGATCGTTGACGGACTTGATACTTGCGAGCCCCTGGGTCGCGTTGATGTTGTTGCCTGTCAGCGGGACATCGAAACGCCTGCCGCCGACGAGCTCGGCGTAGGTCACCTGCCTTGCAGGATCGGTCATCGCCGAGACGGTCGCGTCGCTGACGCCGAGATCGGCGACCGGCACGTCGAGATGCGCGGAGGCGAGCTCGAGCAGGACCCGGCGCGCTTCCGCGGCGACCCGCCGCATAGGCCAGCCGTCACGTTCAACTGCATCCGAACCGCCGGAACCGCCCTGGTCGGGCGTGACGTCGGTGCTGCCCATCAACAGGCTCGTGCTCTCGTAAGCGATATCGAGCTCGTCGGACATCATCTGGCGGAATGCCGTGCCTGTGCCCTGACCGCCGTCGGTCTTGCCGACGAAAAACGTCGCCGTATTGTCCGGATGGATGACGATCCAGGTGTCGAGTTGCCTGAAGTCGGGATCCGGGTAGGGCCCGGCCGCAGCGACCTGCGCCAGCAACTTGCCGGAGGGTGTGGCCGTGCCGAGGCTGACGACGAGCGCGCCGGAAGAGGCGAGAAAGCTGCGCCGGGAGGTCGCCGGATTGACCTTGCGCAGCGCGGCCTCGAGGGCTGCGGGAAAGCGAAGCCGCGTGCTCATGCGCCGGCCGCCCGCTTGATAGCGGCCTGAATGCGATAGTAGGTCATGCAGCGGCAAAGCACGCCCTCCATGCCTGAGCGGATCTCAGCGTCCGTGGGGTTCGGATTCCGATCGAGCAGGGCCCTTGCCGTCATGATCTGCCCGTTCTGGCAATAACCGCATTGCGGGACCTGCTCGTCGATCCAGGCCTGTTGCAGCGGATCGAGCTCGCCATCCTGCGACAGCCCCTCGAGCGTCGTGATTTCTCCGCTGACGCGTGCTGCCGGCGTGACGCACGACCTCAAAGCCACGCCGTCGACAATCACGGTGCAGGCGCCGCACTGACCCAGCCCGCAGCCGAACCGCGGGCCCTTGAGACCGATATCGTTGCGCAGGACATAGAGCAGGGGCGTCGAATCTTCGATGTCGACCTCATGCATCTCGCCGTTTACGCTCAGTGAGACGACGCTCATCGATTGCCCTCCCGATGCTTTGGCTTGTATAGAATCGACCCTAGAACAACGGCGTGGCGAATTCAACGAAGCGGGGGACAGGGTTTGAAACAGGCAAGAATTTGGGCAGCGATAGCGCTCGCGATGATCCATGGTCAGGTCTCGGCGCAATCCGCTGCAGGGCAGATGGTCGAGTGGCCGTATTACGGCGCCAACCCGCATGCGCAGCACTATTCGCCGCTCGATCAGATCGATGCATCCAATGTCGGCGATCTGCGGGTCGTCTGGCGCTGGGACGCGGCGAATTACGGTCCGCGGCCGGAGGCCAGGAACCAGTCAACGCCGCTCATGATCGACGGCGTGCTGTATGCGCCGGCCGGGATCACGCGCAACATCGTCGCCATCGATGCGCGCACCGGGGAGACGCTCTGGCTCTGGCGGCCCGACGAGGGCGAGCGGTTCGATGCCGCACCACGCAAGATGGCCGGGCGCGGCGTGGCCTACTGGACCGACGGTGGCGACGATCGGCGCATCATCACGGTCACGCCCGGCTTTCACCTCGTCGCGCTCGATGCCGATACCGGGGTGCCGGTCGAGCGTTTCGGTGACGCCGGCATCGTCGACATGCTCGATTACATTCGCGGGCCCGAGGACAACGTCATCATCGGCTCGACCTCACCGCCGATGGTCGTCAACGACGTCATCGTCGTCGGCCCGGCGCACGGCGTCGGCGCGCGGCCGAACTCCATGACCCAGACCAAGGGCGATATCAACGGTTACGACGTGCGAACCGGCCGGCACCTCTGGACATTCCATACGATCCCGGAGCAGGGCGAGTTCGGCTACGAGACGTGGTTCGACGGCTCGGCCGACTACACCGGCAATGCCGGCGCCTGGGGGCCGCTGTCGTCCGATCCCGAGCTCGGCATGGTCTATATTCCGGTGGAAGCGCCGACGGGCGATTTCTATGGCGGACCGCGTCACGGCAACAACCTGTTCGGCAACAGCCTCGTCGCGCTCGACGTCGCGACGGGTGAGCGCGTCTGGCATTACCAGCTCATTCATCACGACATCTGGGATTGGGACAATCCTACGGCGCCGATCCTGCTCGACGTCACCGTCGACGGCGAGCCGGTCAAGGCCGTCGTGCAGCTGACGAAGCAGGCGTTTGCCTATGCTTTCGACCGCGAGACGGGGGAGCCGATCTGGCCCATCGAGGAGGTTCCGGTGGGACGCTCGGACGTGCCGGGCGAGTGGACGTCGCCGACCCAGCCGATGCCGACGAAGCCCGCCGCCTACGACCGCCAGGGTGTGCTCGAAGAGGATCTGATCGACTTCACGCCCGAGATCAGGGCAGCGGCGCTGGCCGAGGTCGAGGCGGCCGGCCTCAGGTTCGGGCCGATTTTCACGCCGGCGCCCCTGCTCGACGAGGCCAACGGCGTGCGCGGCGTGCTGATGCTGCCGAACTATGGCGGTGGCACCAACTGGGAAGGCGGTGCGGCCGATCCCGAGACGGGCATGCTCTACGTGCCGTCCAACACCAACCCGGCGGCCGCTGCTGTGCGCGAGGACCCCGGCACCGACGTCAATTACACATTCGCGGCCGGACAGGTGCCGCAGCCGCTGGGGCTGCCGCTGGTCAAGCCGCCCTGGAGCCGAATCACGGCGATCGACATGAACACGGGCGAGCACGCCTGGATGGTGCCGAATGGCGCGACACCCGGGCGCATCGCGAATAACCCGGCCCTGGAAGGCGTCGATCTCGAGCAGACCGGTGGCTTCACGCGCGCCATGCTGCTCGTCACGCGCTCGCTGCTGTTCGCCGGCGAGGGCTGGAACGGCGCACCCGTGATGCGTGCGCTCGATAAGGCGACGGGAGCGACGATCGCAGAAATCGAGTTGCCCGGGGCAACAGGCGCCAAGCCGATGACCTACCTGCTCGACGGCCGCCAGTACATCGTCGTCTCGGTCGGTCAGCCCGGCGCGGCGGAGCTCGTAGCGCTGGCGCTGCCCTAGAAAAAAGGGGTCAGACCCCATTTCCTACGGAAATGGGGTCTGACCCCTTTTTGGTGGCCCGCCGGCTCTAGAGCCCGAAGCCGAGCGACAGGCCGACTTCGCGCGAAAGGCCTGGATCGCGTCCTTCCTCTAGGCCCGCGATCTCATGACTCAGTTCGCGTTCGGGTCGACGAGGTTCAGGAACTGC
>DATCZB010000321.1:0-9774 GCA_036526155.1 Gammaproteobacteria bacterium | reverse complement strand
GCTGCCCTGCTGCCAGATAGGCCGCAATACAGCGCGCCCCGTTGCCGCATTGCCTGGCTTCTCCGCCATCGGCATTGAAGACGCGATACCGCCCTCCGGCGTGGACGAGCAACAGCGAATCGAACCCGACCCCGAGGCGGCGATCACCAAGCCTGCGCACGAGGTCGGGTGCTGGCGGCGATTCCTGTGCCGGCCACTCGGCGACCATGAAATCGTTGCCGGTCCCCTGCATCTTGGTGAACTTCAGTCGCATCGTGTTGGCAAAGTCTCAGCGGGAGGGTTAAGGTCGCTGCCTCCCGACAGGCAGTATGTGGCGCAATCATGGACCCGCTCTGGCCAAAACCGCAACACCAGCTCAAGGATCTCAGGTCCTTCCTCGAGCTGCTGGAGGCCCGGGGTGAGCTGCGCCGCGTAACGACCGAGGTCAGTCCGAACCTCGAGCTCACCGAGATTTCACGTCGTGTTCTGGCGCGCGAGGGGCCTGCATTGCTGTTCGAGAGCGTCTCCGGGCACTCGCACGCGGTGCTCTGCAACCTGTTCGGCACCCGCCAGCGCATCGGGCTGGCGCTAGGCAGCGAAGACCCCGAGATCCTCCGGAAGCTCGGCGCGCTGCTGGCCGCACTGCGCCAGCCCGAGGCTCCGAAGGGTCTCTCGGATGCCTGGAGCAAGCTGCCGCTGCTGCGCGAGGTTCTGAAGATGGCCCCGCGCACCGAAAAGCGTGGCGTTTGCCAGGAGGTCGTTATCGAAGGTGATGCGGTCGATCTTTCCGCCTGGCCGATTCAGACCTGCTGGCCGGGAGACGCCGGTCCTTTGATCACCTGGGGGCTGACGACGACGGCCGGCCCGAGACAGGCGCGGCAAAATCTCGGGATCTACCGGCAACAGGTCATCGGCCGCAACCGCATCATCATGCGCTGGCTCGCGCACCGCGGTGGCGCAACTGATTTCGCGGATTTCACGCGCGAAAACCCGGGCGAACCATTCCCCGTGGCGGTAAGCCTGGGCGCCGACCCGGCCACGATTCTCGCTGCCGTGACCCCGATTCCCAACAATCTCTCCGAGTACGCTTTCGCCGGCCTGCTTCGTGGCGAGCGGACCTCGCTGACGAAGGCCATCGGCTCTGAGCTCATGGTCCCTGCCTATGCCGAGGTCACCCTGGAAGGCACGATCATGCCGGGGGACGAGGCGGACGAGGGTCCTTTCGGCGATCACACCGGCTATTACAATGAGGTGGAACGGTTCCCGGTGATGACGGTCGAGCGCATCACACATCGCAAGGATCCGATTTATCACACGACCTACACCGGGCGGCCGCCAGACGAGCCGGCCGTGCTCGGGCTCGCATTCAACGACGTCTTCGTTCCGATACTGAAGACCCAGTTTCCCGAGATCGTGGATTTCTACCTGCCTGCCGAGGCCTGCTCATACCGGATAGCGGTCGTCAGTCTGCGCAAGGAATACGCCGGCCACGCCAAGCGCGTGATGTTTGGCGTCTGGTCGTATCTGCGTCAGTTCATGTACACCAAGTTCGTCATCGTCGTCGACGAAGACATCGATGCGCGCAACTGGACCGACGTGATCTGGGCCCTGTCGACCCGCGTCGATCCGGCACGCGACTGCGTGATCATCGAGAACACTCCGATCGACTACCTCGATTTCGCTTCGCCGGTGGCCGGACTCGGCTCCAAGATCGGGATCGACGCGACCTCCAAGTGGCCCGGCGAGGTCTCGCGAGAATGGGGCCAGCCAATCGAAATGTCCGCCGACATCATTGCCAGAATCGACGCGGTCTGGGCGGAGCTCGGGCTCGACTGAGGCCCGGTACCCCGGTGGACATTTGTCATAATGCTGGCTAATTTAGCTCAATGATGCCGGCGGCCGGGCGGGGGGCGAAATGCGCAGCATTCTAGTCATCAATGCCAAAGGCGGGTGCGGCAAAAGCACGATTGCCACGAATCTTGCGGCTTACTACGCATCCGAAGGGTACGAAACCGCCCTGGCCGACTACGACCCGCAGCAATCCGCGCTATCCTGGCTCGAAGATCGCCCCGAGGATTATGCCGAGATCCAGGGCATCCACGGTTTCGACACGGGCCTACGCGGCGTGTCGCGGGACGCCGACTACCTGATCATCGATGCGCCAGCCCGATCCCATGGCAAGGAGCTGAACGAGCTCGTCCGGCGAGCGGAGTCGATTATCGTCCCCGTCCTCCCGTCGCCGATCGATATCAAGGCCGCGCATCGCTTCGTCGACGAGCTCCTCGATGTGCACAAGGTTGCCGACCGCAAGGCGCGAGTTGCTGTCGTTGCCAATCGAGTGCGCGACAACACGCTGATTTTCGAGGAGCTCGACGAGTATCTCGACTCTCTCAAGGCGCCTTACATTGGCGCGCTCAGGGAAGCTCAAAACTATATTCGGGCTTACCAGCGCGGGCTCGGCGTCCACGAGCTGCCGCCCTACCTCGCGTGGCCCGACTGGGATCAGTGGGATCCTATCCTCGAGTGGCTCGGGTCCCGTCGATCACGCGCTATCAACTGACGGGGCTGTCAAAGCCGGCAGGTCCTCGACCACGGGCGCGACGATCTTGAGCCCGGCCTGGTAGGCGCGGGCCGCCGCTTCGGGTTCACCGAGCTGGTCGAGCAACTCCCCGTACAGGGCGAAGGATCGAGGTTCGGGGCGAATCGCGAGCGTCGATTCGAGATAGCTCCGCGCCTTGCCCCAGAGCTCGTTCGCCATGCAGAGCCTGGCGGCGGCCAGCAGCAAATCGGCATCCTCGCCGTGATCCTTGAGCCACCCTTCGGCAATGCGCAGTTGCTTCAGCGGATCGTTGCCCCGGACTTCGCCGAAGGTGCGGATCAGTCGTCCGTCCCAGGTTCGCTTGACGGCGGCTGCGATAGCCTTGACCGCCTCCTCGCCGGCACCGAGCTTGTTGAGCAATAACGCGCGCGCGCGAATCAGTCTGGGCCGGCGACGCAAACCCAGCGGCAACGGGGACCAGACTTTCTTCAGTGCCTCGCGGTCGAAATCAGGGTCTTCGAGCATAGACTCGAGCGCCTCGGCCAGCAGCGGCGCGAGTTTGTCGCCATCGAGTTTCGAGCGGGCCAGATCGGGCAGGATCGCACCGAGCCTCTTGTGATCCCTCAGCACCATGTATGCCTCGGCCAGCAACCCCAGGGCTGCCGCGTGACCGGGCTTGCGTTCCCGGATGCGCTCGAGCGTCGCGATTGCCGCATGATACTCGCCCGCATCCATTTGCAGTCCGGCCTGGGTCAGCAGCACGGCGATCCAGGCCTTGGGGTCGGCTTCACGCGCCAGGCCGAGCCATTCGTCGCGTCGCTCGGGCGATCCCTGAGCCTCGGCTGCCCTGGCCGCCATGAGGTAATTGACGAGCCTGGCATCCCTGCTGCTGAGGCCGTCCGTCAGAAGACGCTCGCCGCGCCGAAAATCACCCTCGGTCATGCTGATCAGTCCGCGCGCGAGTCGCGCATCGGCGCGCCGTGCCCGCTGACCGGCGATGGCCTGCCCGAGCTCGCGGGGCGCACGCCAGATTCGCAGTGCGAGGCGGACGCCGACGTAGAGCAGGACGAGCGCCAGTACCAGCACGGGAACCGACATTTCGACGTTGTAGCCGACGAAGCTGATCAGCACGTAGCCACGATCCTGAAGCAGGAAATGGGCCCCAAACGCGCCAACCACCAGCGCTGCCAGTGCCCAGATACCGTATCTCATCACTCGGCCCCGAGAGCGGCCCTGAGCAGCGCCAGCGAGTCACCGATACGCGGCAGCTCCGGCTCGACCGCAACCCGCATCATCCCCGCAAGCAGTCGCCTGGCTTCGATAATGCTCCGGGCATCGCGGTCGAAGTCGCGATTCAGGATGCCGTCGGCAGCCACGAGGCTGGCGCGAAACGTCGCCTCGCGGCGCTCGAACAGCGCCGTCCGCGCAATCTGGAGCTCGAGCGCCAGTTGACGCCGCACGATCAGGCGCTCGGAATCCGTGAGCAGGGCCGCGACAGGCTCGTCCTGCCTCTCGACGCGGACGATGCTCGTAACGGCCCCTTTGGTCCGCTCCCAGAGCCGACCAATTCCGGGCTCGACGTCTTCCAGCGCCTCCTCCGGGGCGCTGAAATTCTCGGGCACGGCGGCACGCATCGGCAGCTCGGGAACTCGTGCAATGAGGCCGGCCAGATCAGCGAGATGCCTCTCGTAATCGGGAAGCTCGACACCGCGCAGGCTTTGCAGCTCTTCGGCGATAGCGCGACGAACATCCGCGAGCGCCGGATCACCGAGGTTTCTCAGAACGTCGTCGGCGAGCTCGAGAGCAGTGATTGCACTCGCAATGCGCCCACCGAGACGCAACTCCGTAGTGGCGAGCAGCAGGTAATAGGAGGCCTGCTCCCGCAGCCAGCTGTCACGAGAATCCAGCTGCCCCCCCTGAAGCGACTCGAGCTGGCGCCGCAATGCGCCAATCTCTGTCGGCAGCACCTCGAGGTCGCCACCGAGACTGTCGACCCGGGAACGGTAGGCCGCAAGCTCCGCTTCGAGGGCCTGATTCCGGTCCTCCAGGCGCTGCAGCGCAGCCTGCGTATCTTCGAGGCTTTGCAGAACGAAGAGGGCTTCCGGGCTGACTTGCTCCGGCACCGGACGGCTCTGCCACCAGACCACGAGGACCCCGACACCGGCCAGCAGCGCAACGCCGACGAAGGTCTTGGCAATCTGTCCCGCAAGCGACCCGCGGCGCTTTTCCGCGGGCTCGGCCTCGGCCTCGCGGCCGGGAGCGTGTGCCATGCGATCCTCCCCTGGCGCGGCCTCGTCGCCTGGCTCGTCGATCTCGACCGGCTTGCTGGTGCTCTCTTCGGACATCGTTTGCTTCCCGCAACCTGAAGTCTATAGCTTATATCGCCGAATCTCAGCGCCGCGCACGCAATCGATCCCTGAGCTCGGTCACCTGGCGCCGGCTCACCGGGAGTGTCGTCGCCACTTCCCGCAGGCGCACGTGATACCCGCCCGCGGCATCCTTCTCCAGCGCCTCGATCGCATCGACGGCAACGAGCATGCTGCGATGAATACGCACGAATCGATCGGGAAACTCCTCCTCGAGCTGCTTCAGCGAGTCCTCGATCAGGTCCGCGCCACCAGCGTGATGCACGCTGACGTATTTCTGCTCGGCGTGAAAGTACCGGATCTCGCTGATCGGGATCAGTTTCAGCTCCCCGCGCATGCGGGCGGCCACGTGCCGACGCTGATCGAACCCGCGCGTCCTGAGATTGATTTCGCTGAGCAGCGCGTCCGACAACCGGCCGGCATGCTCGAGCGCGCTCTCCAGCCGCTCGCGGCGCACCGGTTTCAGCAAATAGCCCACGGCGCGCGAGTCGAAGGCTTCCAGCGCATACTCGTCGTATGCAGTGGTGAATATCACGGCCGGCGGCGACTCGAGCCGGCTCAGATGACGCGCAACCTCGACGCCACTCATGCCGGGCATCCGAATATCCAGCAACACGACCACCGGGCGCTGCTGTTCCACGTGCCGAATCGCTTCCGCGCCCGTCCCGCAGACACCGACGCATTTCCATTCGGGCAGAGCGTCCACGAGGCGCTGCAGCCGCTCGCGGGCAGGCGCCTCGTCATCGACGATCAGCAGCGAACGCTCCCTTGTCATCGGTCAGATCACGGGAAAGCGCACGGTCGCCCGATACGTCCCGCCTGATTCAGCCACCTCGAGCGACCCGCGCCCATCGAAGGCAAGCTGCAGGCGCTCGCGAATATTGTTCACTGCGAGCTGGTGACCCTGGCGTATCTGATCGCCCTCGGCCGCACCGACCGGATTGGTCACGTTGATCTCGATTTTGTCGTTGCTGCATTGGCCGACGATCGTCACGAGCCCCCCCTCATCGAGCCGCTCGATTCCATGATAAATGGCGTTCTCGAGCAACGGCTGAATCGTGAGTCCCGGAAGTCGGGCGCGCATTGGCAACCCCGAAACATCCCAATCTACGCGAAGTCGATCTCCCAATCTGAGCATCTCGATGCGCTGGTAGACTCGAGTCAGCTCGAACTCTTCCTTGAGCGTCAGCAATCGGCCCGCATCGTTGAGTGTTGCCCGAAACAGGTCGGCCAGGTCCTCGACCGCCTGTTCCGCCTGATCCGGGTCGCTCCGGGTCAGAGATGCGATGGTGTTCATGCTGTTGAACAGGAAGTGAGGGCGAATCCGTGCCTGCAGCGCATCGATTCGAGATCGGGCCTCGGCCTGGACATGCAGACGCCACTGATGGCTGACAAAAAAGTACCGCAGCAGCAACGCCGTCACGATCGCGCCGATGACCAGATTGCGCAGCATGAACAGCCAGGTCTCACCGGGAAACATGCTCAATGTCTCGCCGGCGCCGAGCCTGCGGCCCGCCCAGATCATTGCGATCGACAGGATCAGGATATTCACGAGCACGATTCCCAGCGCGACGACCGTCGCAGCTGCTGTCGACGCGCGGCCCAGGGGGACCCGGAGCAGGCAGAGCAGGGCCGCGCTCGTCAGGCCCAGCCACTGCATCAACATCGATATCCGAGCGAGCTCGGTCAGAAAGTCCGTGCCGCCGGACCGAACCAGAGTAAAGACGAACGCCAGTAGCTCGGACACGAGAACCACGGCGAGCACCATGCGGGGCTCGCAGAAATTCGGCAGAAACGAGCTGTCAGCGGTATCGGGTTCTTGTCGCGCTGAATCGCTGGCGGCGGCTACGCTAGTCGCACCAGTTGGCGACATCGGATTGCGCCCTGGCTCTTGCCGCTTCGATCTCAGCATCGGAAAGATACTGACGCTCACCGTCGGGCAGAGTACGGAAAAGCCGGCGTGAAACGCTGAAGGTTTCGGCGCGCTCGCGTGCTACCCGACAGTTTCGGGCTCGTTCGGCCGCGGCCTCGTCCGGGGTCATCGCATCGGCATTTTGCGCCGTGGCAATCACTGCTTCGGGTAACGCCGGCTCCGACGCGGCGCCTGCGGAATCGCGGCGGCTCGATGCCGAGAATGTATCGACGACGGGCCGGACGTCCACACGTTCGGACACGTCACTGGGCCGGTCGCTGTAGACGATGAGACCGTTCTCGTCGACCGAGCGATAAACCTCGGTTGCCGACACGCCGAACGGAAGCAAAACGAGAATGGACCAGGCTAGCCGCTGCAAAGGATGCCCCTCTCTCTTATTTGCGTGAAGTCTAGCACGCTGGACCGACTGGCCAGCGTGACCGCGTTCGCCTTTTACGGTTCGAGTTGCCGGCATTAAGTAAAGCAACGCCACTCCGTGTTGCCTGCTTTATTGCGATGAAATGACAGGTAATATGTCTCGCTCGCGAATGCAGGAGAAGGTCCAATGAACGAGGCACCGCAACGCCCCCAGATCGATGAGCTGGCCCGCCAGCTCGCTAACGCCGTGCCAAAGAATTTGCGCGCTCTCGGAGAAGATCTGGAAAAGAACTTCAGAGCGCTGCTTCTGGCGGGCTTCGAGAGGATGGATCTCGTTACGCGTGAGGACTTCGACTTGCAAGCTGCCGTGCTCGAGCGCACCCGTGAGAAGCTCGAGGCACTCGAGGACCGCATCGCCCGCCTCGAGAATTCTGACACCACCCAATAGCCCGCTGCTGTCTTGGCGGGCTCGTCGCCCGCGATGGCACTGGCCCGGCTGATCAGTCGCGGCCAATCCGGTCTCGACGCATTTGAGGTCAGCGTCGAGGTGCACCTGGCTGGCGGGCTGCCGGCGTTCACCATTACGGGATTGCCGGCGCCGGCGGTCCGCGAAAGCCGCGACCGGGTTCGGGCCGCGCTGCAGAACTGCGGCATCGACCTGCCGGCAAGCCGGATAACAACACACCTCGGCCCGGCTGATGTGCCGAAGCAAGGCGGGCGCTTCGATCTCGCGATCGCGCTCGGCATCATCGTAGCGAAGCACAAAAAGGCATGGCGCCTGACGGATGTCGAATTCCTCGGCGAGCTTTCGCTCGGGGGGGAGCTGCGGCCGGTCACGGGCATCGTACCTGCTGCCGTTGCGGCACGCGCCGCCGGCCGCGAACTCGTCATACCCGCGGCCAACTCAGACGAAGCGGGCCTCGTTCCCGGCGCAAGCGTGCGAGCAGCCGACCATTTGACCGAAGTCATCGCGGCACTGGACGGCACCATGGCGCTACGCACTGTCCAATCGAAGGAGATCACCACATCGGAAACTGCATCGCGCGATCTCGACGACATCAAAGGTCATGCGGCCGTAAAGCGCGCACTGACGATCGCCGCGGCGGGTGGCCATAACCTGCTGCTGGAGGGCCCGCCCGGAAGCGGCAAGAGCATGCTGGCGTCGCGTCTGCCTGCGCTGTTGCCAGCGCTCAGCGACGACGAGCTGCTCGAAGTCGCGACGATTGCGTCGGTTGCGGGGACCGACTCGGTGCTCAGGGCCGGGCGCCTCCGGCCCTTCCGATCGCCGCACCATACGACTCGTGCGGCGGCCCTGGTCGGTGGCGGCAACCATCCGCGCCCCGGAGAAATAAGCCTCGCGCACCATGGCATCCTGTTTCTCGACGAGCTGCCGGAATTCTCCCGCGAGGCGCTCGAGTCTCTGCGCGAGCCACTGGAGACGGGCCGGGTCGCGCTGTCGCGGGTCGGTCGCAGGATCGAGTTTCCGGCACAGTTTCAGTTGATTGCGGCAATGAATCCGTGCCCGTGCGGTTTCCTCGGCGACGGCACGGAGCGCTGCCGCTGCAGCGCGGCAAACGTCTATCGTTACCGTTCACGAATCTCGGGTCCGCTGCTGGACCGCTTCGACCTGCAGGTCGAGGTGCCACCCGTCAGCGTAGCCGAGCTGACCACCGCGCTACCCGAGTCCGACAACGAAGCCATTCGGCGCCGGGTCGAGAGCGCCAGAGCTCGCCAGATGCGCCGCGGCATGCCGAACTCCCGGCTGAGCGAACGCGACGTCATGGCCGGCGCCCAGCTCGACACGGCAGCCCGGCGCCTCCTTGCCAATGCCCAGGCCCGCTGGCGGCTGAGCCCGCGCGGCGTGGTTCGGGCGCTGAGAGTCGCCACAACCATCGCCGACCTTGCCGGTCGCACCCGGCCCGGCGTGACCGAGATTTCCGAGGCGCTGCACCTGCGACGGTTCGATCGTCGGCATACGACCGATACGCTATAATCGCCGCGCTTTCTACCCAGGATGACTACTTTGAGCGACCAGGAAAGGCACCTACTAATCGACAGCTTCACGCTCGTATCGGGGATCCTGATCGGTACGGTCATCGGGCTCGGTTTCATGGTGCGGATGATCTTTTTCGATGTCGGGGCTCAGTTCGCGGTCGATGATCCCGCCGTCGAGGCAGAGATCGCGGCTCGCATCGAGCCAATAGGCCAGGTCATTCTGATGGGCTCCGACGACCTGCTCGCGGCCCAGCCGACCGTCGTCGCCGAACCCGTGGCCACGGTTCTGACAGGTCCTCAGGTCTACAACCAGGCCTGTGTCGCCTGTCATTCGCCCGCCACGGCCGCCGCCACCCGCGCGCCAGCCATCGGCGATGGGGCCGCTTGGGAAGGCCGTCTCACCCAGGGGATGGAAACGCTGATCGACCACGCCATCAACGGTTACACAGGGGATAACGGATATATGCCCCCGAAGGGTGGTCAGGTCAACCTATCAGACGACGAAGTCGTTTCCGCCATCGAGTACATGCTCGAGCAGCTTGGAGAGCAGGCCTCTAGCGCATCTCGGTGATCACGCCATCGAGGCCGATCGACATCTCCAGCCC
>DATCZB010000320.1:0-12916 GCA_036526155.1 Gammaproteobacteria bacterium | reverse complement strand
CCATCGCAATCTCGTAAGCGACGATCTGGGCTGCCGACCGCATCGCGCCGAGAAACGCATACTTCGAGTTCGATGCCCAGCCGGCCAGAATCACGCCGTAGACACCGAGCGAGGTCATGGCGAGGATATAGAGCAGGCCCGCGTCGATGTCAGCGATGACGAAGCGCGGATCTACGGGCACGGCCGCCCACGCAGCGAACGCCGTGACCAGCGAGATCACGGGAGCGAGCAGGAACAGAAAGCGGTTGGCATTCGCCGGGACCACAATCTCCTTGAACATCATCTTGAACAGGTCCGCGAAAGGCTGCAGCAGCCCCTTCCAGCCGACCCGGTTCGGCCCGACCCGTACCTGCATCCAGCCGATGATCTTGCGTTCCAAGTAAGTAAAATACGCGACGCCGAGTACGAGCGGAATCAGCAACACGGCTATCTTGAGCACGATGACGATCACGGTCCGCAGCAGCTCGGGCACCATGAGCCAGTACGGTTCGAATTGCACGAGCCAGGCAAGCATCAGGCGCTTTCCCTTTCCATCGGCTCGGCCTCGGCACGCGCCCGGGCCGCGCTGGTTTGCTGCAGCGGCACCGAACGCCTGACCAGAGGATCGATCGAGTAAATCGGCAGATCGAGGCGGTTCGGATCCACATTCCCGGTCGCGGGCTCCAGAGCCACCGGTTGGACACGCGAATTGTCGCCTGCGGGGCGGCCGACCTCGGCGTCGATCGCGGCACGCAACTCGTCGATATCCTGATACGCCAGATCTTCGGCACCCAGCGTGGTGGCAAGCACGCGGAGAACGCGCCAGGCGGGCCGCGCGTCGCCGAAAGGCCTGGCCGCGGCGTCGAATGACTGCCAGCGGCCCTCCGCGTTGACGAAGGTGCCGGCTGTTTCGGCGAACGCTGCAATCGGCAGCACGACATCAGCGCAATCGAGCAAGGCCTCGCCGGCAAACGAGCTCAGCGCGATGACGATGTCGGACGACTTCAGCGCCGCTTCGGCGAGCTCGCTGTTGCCGATGTCGGCATCAGGTTCTATGCCGTGCAGAATGTAGGCGTGTCGCGGCGCGCTCAGCATGCGCTCGACATCGAGGCCACCCTCTTTCGAGCGGCCCGCCACTCCCGGCGAGAAACCAAGCATTGCAGCACCGGCGGCATTGGCGCCCTCGGGCAAATAGCCCAGCGACGCGCCCGTAACGCGAGCCAGCTCGGCGGCGAGCTGACGAATCTCGCTGAACTGCGGGTGGCGCTCGGCAATTTGTCCGAGCACGAGCCAGGTCTGATTGCGCTCGAGCAACACCGAAGCCGCGGCGCGCTGCGACTCTGTCGGCGTGACCTGCCCGAAGCGACCGGCAAGCGCCTCGGGCAGCGACCCGCCCTTGGACTCGAGCGCCGCAACGAGCACGCCCGCAAGACCTTCAGCCAGCGCCTCGGCCGGCGCTTCGACGGACGCGCTGCGGGAAAACCGGACCGGGTAATCGACGGGATTGACGAAACCGACGGCAGCTCCGTTCAGAGCGGCCTTGCGAACATGGTGCGCGATGATTGGTGCTTCCATCCGCAGGTTCGAACCTGCGACCAGGATGCCGTCGAGCCCGGCGATATTCGCGATGTCGATTCCGAGCCAGGGCCATGAGGGATCGTTACCCTGGTCGCGAAAATCCGCGCGCCGTAGCCGGTAATCGATGCTGTGACTGCCGAGATGCGCGGCCAGCTTCTTGAGCAGGTAAAGCTCCTCGACCGTCGAGCTCGGACTCGCGAGCACGCCGACGGCTTCGGTCTCGTCGCCAACCGCACCGCGCAATGCCTCGGCAGCAAACTCTACGGCCTCCTGCCATGACACCTCGAACCATTGCTGATCGCGCTTGATCATTGGCTTCTCGAGGCGATCCTCGGCATACAGCCCGAAGCAGCTGAAGCGGTCGCGATCGGTAATCCAGGTCTCGTTGATGGCTTCGTTCTCGCCCGGCACGACGCGCCGCACCGTGCCGCGCAGGACGTGGGCGCTGAGATTGGACCCGGCACAATCGTGCGGCGAGATCAGGGGCTTCTCGATCATTTCCCAGGCGCGGGCGCTGAAGCGGTAGGGCTTGTTATTCAGCGCACCGACGGGACAGAGATCGATGATGTTACCCGACATCTCGTGATCGACGCTCTTCTCTATGTAAGTGCCGATCTCCATGTTTTCCCCGCGCCCGACCGCACCGAGCTCGGGCAGCCCCGCGATTTCCTGACCGAAGCGCACGCAGCGCGTGCAGTGAATGCAGCGCGTCATGTCGGTCGACACCAGCGGCCCGAGATTCTTGTCCTTCACGACGCGCTTGCGCTCGGTATAGCGAGAGACGCCCCGGCCGAAACCCATGGCAAGATCCTGCAGCTCGCACTCGCCGCCCTGATCGCAAATCGGGCAATCGAGCGGGTGATTGATGAGCAGAAACTCCATCGTCGCCTTTTGAGCCGATATCGCCCGCTCGCTGCGGGTAAAAATCTTCATGCCATCCATGACCGGCGTCGCACAGGCCGGCAGCGGCTTCGGCGCTTTCTCGACGTCGACCAGGCACATGCGGCAATTCGCCGCGATGCTGAGCTTCTTGTGATAACAGAAACGCGGCACGTAGACGTCGTGCTGATCCGTCAGCTCGATGATCATCTGCCCCGGCCGTGCCGTCATCGGCACACCGTTGACTTCGACATCGATCAGCTTGTCGTCTGATTCACTCATACGTCACGCCGCTGCCTTGGTTTCGTCGTCGACAATACTCCGGCCGTCATGCTCGATCATGTAGGCAAACTCGTGCCGGTAGTGCTTGATAAAACTCTGTACCGGCCAGGCGGCCGCATCGCCCAGGGCGCAGATCGTGTGCCCCTCGATCTTGTTGGCGACATCGACGAGCATGTCGAGATCTTCCGCGCGGCCCTTGCCTTCGGTGATGCGCGTCAGGACGCGATACAACCAACCCGTCCCCTCGCGGCAGGGCGTGCACTGGCCGCAGGACTCGGCAAAATAAAAGCGCGAGATCCGGCGCAGCATCTGCACCATGCAGGTGGTCTCGTCCATAACGACCATCGCGCCCGTGCCGAGGCTGGAGCCGCAACTCCTGAGGCCGTCGAAATCCATGGTCTTGTCCATGATCTCGGCAGCCGGCACGACCGGAACCGAAGACCCGCCGGGAATCACGGCCTTGAGCTTGCGGCCCTTCCAGACGCCACCGGCGATCTCGAGCAGATCCGTGAACGGAATGCCGAGCGGCAGCTCATAGTTGCCAGGCTTCTCGACGTGGCCCGACACCGAGAAAATGGCCGTGCCGCCGGAATTCTCGACGCCGAGATCGGCAAACCACTTCGCTCCCTTGCGAATGATCGTCGGGATCGAAGCCAGGCTTTGCGTGTTGTTGATTGTCGTTGGCGCCCCGTAGAGGCCGTGCTGCGCAGGAAACGGCGGCTTGAACCGCGGCCGGCCCGGCTTGCCCTCGAGCGACTCGAGCAGCCCCGTCTCCTCGCCACAGATGTAAGCGCCGGCACCGAGAAAGGCGTAGAGATCGAAGTCGATGCCCGAGCCCTTGATGTCCTTGCCGAGCCATCCGCCAGCATAGGCCTCGGCGATCGCGGCATCGAAGCGCGGGAACGGCTCGTCCATGAATTCGCCACGGATATAGTTGTAGCCCACCGTCGCGCCCATTGCGTAGCCCGCAATGGCCATGCCCTCGACGAGCGAATGCGGGTTCCGCCGCAGAATTTCGCGATCGTGGCAGGTGCCGGGTTCGCTTTCGTCCGAATTGCAGACGAGATACTTCTGCATCGGCGCCTCGCGCGGCATGAAACTGTGCTTGAGCCCGGTGGGAAAGCCGGCGCCGCCCCGGCCGCGCAACCCCGATGCCTTGACCTCCTCGATGATCGCCTCGCGGTCGAGTTCGCCATTGAGCACCCGCTGCCATGCCCGGTAACCGCCGCACTCGAGATAATTCTCGAGCGACCAGGGCTCTCGCTCGTACTTGAGCGTGGCGTAACAGACTTCGTCGCGACCCTTCACTTTATTTCTCTCGCGCAATCGCATCGAGAATCTCATCGACCTTCTCAATCGTGAGATCCTCGTGATAAACATGATCGACCATCATCATCGGCGCACCGCAACACGCAGCGAGGCACTCTTCCTCGCGCTTGAGATAGAACTTGCCGTCCGGCGTCGACTCGCCCGTCTCGATGCCGAGCTTGTTCTCGATGTGCTCGACGATCTCGGCCGATCCCCGCAACATGCACGAGATGTTCGTGCACACCGAAATGCTGTGCTTGCCGACCGGCTTGGTTTCGAACATCGAATAAAACGCCGCAACCTCGTAGACCTCGATCGGCGCCATGTCGAGATAGGCGGCCACGGCATTCATGATCTCGGGCGTCAGGTAACCCTCGTTCTCGTGCTGAGCCGCATGCAAAGCTGAGATCACGGCCGAGCGCTACCGGCCTTCGGGAAACTTTGCGACCCAGCGCTCGATTTCGTCACGAACGTGGGCGGAGAGCGCTGTTTCGGGATTCGCGCTCATCGGTCGATCTCGCCGAACACGATGTCCTGGGTGCCGATGACGGCGACGACGTCGGCCAGCATGTGGCCAGTCACCATCTCGTTCATGGCTGACAGGTGCGCAAAGCCCGGCGCGCGTATCTTCACGCGGTACGGCTTGTTCGACCCGTCCGAGACGATGTAGCAGCCGAACTCACCCTTGGGGTGCTCGACGGCTGCATAGGCCTCGCCTTCGGGCGTGCAGTAGCCTTCGGTAAAGAGTTTGAAGTGGTGGATCAGCGACTCCATGTCGTCCTTCATCTCGACCCGTTTCGGCGGCACGATCTTGTGGTCGTCGAGGATCACCGGGCCGGGGTTCTCTCGCAACCAGTCAATGCACTGGCGGATAATCCCGTTGGACTGGCGCATCTCCTCGACGCGAACCAGATAGCGATCGTAGCAATCTCCGTTGACCCCGACCGGGATGTCGAACTCGACCTTATCGTAGGTCTCGTAGCACTGTTGCTTGCGCAAGTCCCACGCAATTCCCGAGCCGCGCAGCATCGGCCCAGAGAACCCGAGCTGCATCGCGCGCTCCGGCGAGACCACGGCGATGTTGACCGTACGCTGCTTCCAGATTCGATTATCCGTCAACAGCGTCTCGTATTCGTCGACGCGTCCGGGAAATCGCTCCGTGAACGCCTCGATGAAATCGAGCAGCGTGCCGCTGCGCTCCTCGTTGAGGCGCGCAAGCTCCTTCGCGCTGCGCTGACCCGAGCTTTGATACTTCGGCATCCGCTCGGGCAAATCGCGGTAAACGCCGCCAGGGCGGTAATAAGTCGCGTGCATCCGCGTGCCGGACACCGCCTCGTAGCAGTCCATCAGATCCTCACGCTCGCGAAAGCAATAGAGGAACATCGTCATTGCGCCGATGTCGAGGCCATGCGCGCCGAGCCACATCAGGTGATTCAGAATTCGGGTGATCTCGTCGAACATGACCCGGATGTATTGCGCCCTGATCGGTGGCTCGATGCCGAGCAACTTTTCGATTGCGAGCACGTAACCATGCTCGTTGCACATCATCGAGACGTAGTCGAGCCGGTCCATATAGCCGATGGACTGGTTGTACGGCTTCGACTCGGCGAGCTTCTCGGTCGCGCGATGCAGGAGCCCGACGTGAGGATCCGCTCGATGGATGACCTCACCGTCCATCTCGAGCACGAGGCGCAAGACACCGTGCGCCGCCGGATGCTGCGGGCCGAAGTTCAGCGTGAAGTTCTGAATCTCAGGCATCGCCAGAATCCTTGAGGCCTTCGTCGTAACGCGCGTCGTCCCGGATGACTTTCGGCACCAGCGTGCGCGGCTCGATCTGAACCGGCTCGTAAACGACCCGGCCCTGCTCCGGGTCGTAGCGCATCTCGACGTTGCCGACGAGCGGGAAATCCTTGCGGAATGGATGGCCGATGAAGCCGTAGTCCGTCAGGAGCCGCCGGAGGTCGGGATGACCTCGGAACAGAATACCGAACAGATCGAAGGCCTCGCGCTCGTACCAGTCGGCCGAGGCCCAGATTCCGGTCACGGTAGGCATCTGCGGGCGATCATCGCTGTCGCAGAACGCCTTGAGCCGCAATCTTCGGTTGTGGCTGATGGATAAGAGGTGATATACGACGGCGAAGCGCTGCGGCGGCTCGTACTCGGCCTCGCGCTCGCCGAGCCTTGCTGTCGGGGCCGCCGGATCGCGCTCGACGCCGCGACTGAAACCGCTGCCCGACGCTTCCTCGGTGTGCCACTCATCGCGGCCGTAGCCGAGATAATCCACCCCGCAGAGATCCACGAGCAACTCGAAGCCGAGATCCGGCTCGTCACGGAGCTTGGTGCAGCAGGTGATGAGATCCTTCGCAGCGACACGGTAGACGAGCTCGCCGACGGCGGAAGGAATTCGCTCGAGCGTGTCATCCATGCATTCGACGATCAGCGTGTCGAGATCACGGTACTTCTGTGAAAGCTCGCGGTCCTTCATTCAAACACTCGCAAGCGGCGGCCGGCCAGGCGGCGCCGCGTCAAACTCCTCCCTTCACTTAGCGCGCAATCGTATGAGTGCGCCGAATCTTCTGCTGCAGCTGGATTATCCCGAATAACAGGGCTTCCGCGGTCGGCGGGCAACCCGGCACATACACGTCCACCGGTACGATGCGATCGCAACCGCGGACAACAGAATACGAATAATGGTAGTACCCGCCCCCGTTGGCGCAGGAACCCATGGAGATCACCCACCTCGGCTCCGGCATCTGGTCGTAGACCTTACGCAGCGCGGGGGCCATCTTATTGACGAGCGTGCCGGCGACGATCATGACGTCGGACTGGCGCGGGCTGGGTCGGAAGATGATGCCGAACCGGTCGAGGTCGTAACGCGATGCGCCGGCGTGCATCATCTCGACGGCGCAGCAGGCAAGACCGAAAGTCATCGGCCACATCGATCCCGTGCGCGCCCAGTTGACGAGCTTGTCGACCTGCGTCACGACGAAGCCGCGATCCATGACCTCGGGCACGTCGAACGGCATTTCCTGACTCAATCCCATTCGAGCGCCCCCTTGCGCCATTCATAAACGAAACCGACCACCAGCACGGCCAGGAAGATGCCCATGGCAACGATTCCAGCCACACCGATGCGATCGAGCGCGACCGCCCAGGGCACGAGGAACGCAATCTCGAGATCGAAAATAATGAACAGGATCGCGACGAGGTAATAGCGCACGTCGAACCGCATGCGCGTATCTTCGAACGCCTCGAAGCCGCATTCGTATGGCGAGAGCTTGCTCTTGTCTTTCTGGCCGCGGCCGAACGCGAAGCCAAGCGTCAGCAACACGAGGCCGAACACTCCGGCGACGAGCACAAATATCAGGACTGGTGCGTAACTGGCTAGCATGGACTACAGAGAGGGGGGGCGACCGGGGCCGTAGTTTATCAGCCCGCCAGCGAGCATCCCATACCAATTGCGGATCAGATCTGGATTTGGTGCCGACGGCCGGACTCGAACCGGCACGGCTCGCGCCACTGCCCCCTCAAGACAGCGTGTCTACCAATTCCACCACGTCGGCCCAGATCAAAAACGATGCTCAGTTGTCGCCGTCTTCGGCGGCGGGCGGGTCCCCGAGGTTGATCTCCGGCAGGTTGTCGATCAAACCGGAGTCGAGCCCCAGCGGAACGTCGGGATCCGCGATGACGGCCTCAACCGCTGCTTCCGCGTCCGCGCCTTCGAGAACGGACCCTTCGAGCAGGCTGCCCGACCCGGTCACGCGAGTCGAGAAATACGCCAGCGTCAGGCTCGTTGCAAAGAACAGCGTTGCGAGCACGGCAGTTGCCCGCGAGAAGAAGTTCGCCGAGCCGCGGGCCCCGAAAACGGTTCCCGACGCGCCGGCACCGAAACCGGCCCCGGCCTCAGCGCCCTTGCCGCGCTGCAATAACACCAGCGCAATAATCAGTGCAGCCACCACAAGGTGGCCGAACAGTACGACAGTTTCAATCATTACCGGTTAACCGGCGGCTCAAGCGGCCGCGGCCCCATAGATCGCCAAAAAGTCGGCCGCGTCCAGTGACGCCCCGCCGACCAACCCGCCGTCGATATCCGGCTGGCCAAGAAGGTCTGCAGCATTGCTCCCCTTGACGCTACCGCCATAGAGGATGCGCAACGACCCGGAGATTATAGCATCGTGGCCCGCTATCAGACCCCGAACCATCGCGTGCACGGCCTGCGCCTGCTCCGGCGAGGCCGTCTTGCCGGTCCCGATGGCCCAGATTGGCTCGTAGGCGATCACCGCATTCTTCAGCACGTCGACACCGAGCGCGTCGACGACGGCACTGACCTGCCCGGCGACCACGGCATCCGTTGCCTGGCCCTCCCGCTGCTCCAGGTTCTCGCCCACGCACAGAATCGGCACGAGCCCCGCTGCCTGCGCGGCCTTGAACTTCTCGACCACCACGGCGTCGGTCTCGCCGTAGAACGTGCGGCGCTCGGAGTGGCCGACGATGACGTAGCGACAACCGATATCAGCCAGCATGGTTCCGCTGACCTCACCCGTGAAAGCGCCCGGGCCCTGCTCGGCCGCCAGATTCTGAGCGCCGAGGGAGATCGGCGCGTCCCCTATCCAACCGCGCGCACTGTCGAGATACACGAACGGCGGACAAATCAGCATCTCCGCAGCGTCGCCCGCAACTCCCGCGGCAAGCGCGCGCACGAGCTCGGCACTCGCGTCCCGGGCACCGTTCATCTTCCAGTTTCCCGCTATCAGCGGACGTCTTTGACTCATCACCGTCACCCCAATGCCTGGCGCACGGAATCCGCCAGCTGCCCCGCCAGTCGCTTGACGTCAGCCTCATCCTCGCCTTCCACCATGACCCGGACCACGGGCTCGGTCCCCGATGCCCGCAGCACCACGCGGCCGCGGCCGCCAAGTTCGGATTCGGTATCCCGGATCGCCGTCTGAATCGACTCATTGGTCTCGATCTGCGGGCGCTGCGCCACCCTGACGTTGACGAGAATCTGCGGCAAGCGGCTCATACCGGCCGCCAGCGCGCTCAGGCTCTTGCCCGTGCGGCGCATCACGGCGAGAACCTGCAGCGCAGTGATCAGGCCGTCGCCCGTCGTCGTCTTGTCGAGACACAGCAGGTGCCCCGAGGTTTCGCCGCCGAGTATGCCGCCGCGCTCGCGCAGCATTGCGAGCACCTGACGGTCGCCAACCCTGGCGCGATGAAACTCGATCCCCAGCCGAGTCAGCGCCTGCTCGAGCCCCAGATTACTCATGACCGTGCCAACGACCGGACCTTCGAGCGCATTCGTCTCCCGCCGGTCGGCGGCCAGGATATAAAGCACACCATCCCCGTCGACGATCTCGCCGCGCTCGTCGACCATGACGACGCGGTCGCCGTCGCCGTCGAGAGCGATCCCGACATGCGCCCTGACACCGGAAACCGTCAGCCGCAGCAGGTCGGGTCGGGTCGAGCCCACCTGATCGTTGATGTTGCGGCCGTTCGGCGAGCATCCGACCGGGATCACGTCGGCACCGAGCTCCGCCAGAAGCCTGGGAGCCACCTTGTAGGCTGCGCCGTGCGAGGCGTCGATGACGACCTTGAGACCGTCGAGATCCATGCCCTCGGGCAGGCTCGCGCGGCAGAAACGCATGTAGTCCTGACGCGCCGTCGTCAGTGTGGTCGCCCGGCCCAGATCGCTCGAGTCGCAGGTGCGCGGGGGATTGTCGATCAGCGCCTCGATCGCCGCCTCGGTCTCGTCCGAGAGCTTGCTGCCCTGACTGTCGAAAAACTTGATGCCGTTATCCGAATACGGATTGTGCGAGGCGCTGATGACGATCCCGAAATCGGATCCCGTCGTATTGGTCAGGTAGGCGATTGCCGGCGTTGGCAGCGGACCGGTCAGCAGGACGTCGACGCCGGCGGCGACGAAGCCGGCCTCGAGGGCTGACTCGAACATATAGCCCGAGACCCGTGTGTCCTTGCCAATCAGGACCTTGCCACCATGGGGCACGAGCACCTGCGCCGCCGCGCTGGCGAGACGCAAGGCAAAATCCACGGTCATCGGGTCCGATCCGACCCGACCGCGTATCCCATCGGTTCCAAAGTAGCGCCGCGGCACTTAAGAGTCCCCTATCCGCTGCGGATCAAAGAATCGGCTAATGCTGGCCCGCGGGACCACCCAGTGGCGCAGCACCGCCCTCGCTCGGCTCGGGCCCGCTTCGCTCCGGCTCCCCCGGCTCGGAAGGCTCGTCCCAGTCCCGGGGCGGCCTGGGCTCCTCGCCGTTCATGATGTCCTTTATCTGATTCTCGTCGATGGTCTCGTACTTCATCAGAGCACCGGCCATGAGGTGCAGCTTGTCCTCGTTGTTGTCGAGGATCTGCCTGGCTTCCTTGTAACAGTTGTCGATCAGCTCGCGGACCTCCTCGTCGATCGCGTGGGCCGTGCCATCGGACACCTGCTTGTGACGCGTGACGCTGCGACCCAGAAACACTTCGCCATCGTCCTCGCTGTAGGTCAAAGGCCCGAGCCGATCCGACAGGCCCCACTTGGTGACCATGTTGCGCGCGATATCAGTCGCTCGCTCGATGTCGTTCGAGGCACCGGTCGTCACATAGGCCGGCCCGAAAATCAGCTCCTCGGCCAGTCGCCCCCCGAACAGGCTCTTGATCTGACTCATGAGGCGCTGCTTGGAGTAGCTGTAGCGATCCTCCTCGGGCAGAAACATCGTGACACCGAGTGCACGACCACGAGGGATGATCGTTACCTTGTATACGGGGTCGTGATCGGGGACCAGGAGACCGACGATTGCATGACCGGACTCGTGGTAAGCCGTCAGCTTCTTCTCGTCTTCGCTCATCACCATGGAGCGCCGCTCGGTGCCCATCATGATCTTGTCTTTGGCCTTGTCGAACTCCTCCATCGTGACGGTTCGCTTGTTGGCCCGGGCCGCCAGCAAGGCCGCCTCATTGACGAGGTTGGCCAGGTCCGCACCGGAGAAACCCGGTGTACCGCGCGCGATGATCTGCGGCCGGACATTGGCGTCCACCGGCACCTTGCGCATGTGCACCTTGAGAATCTGCTCGCGGCCGCGCACGTCCGGCAGCGGCACGACGACCTGACGGTCGAAACGCCCGGGGCGCAGCAGCGCCGGGTCGAGCACGTCGGGGCGGTTGGTCGCGGCGATGACGATGACGCCCTCATTGCCCTCGAAACCGTCCATCTCGACCAGAAGCTGGTTCAGTGTCTGCTCGCGCTCGTCGTGACCGCCGCCGAGCCCGGCACCCCGGTGCCGCCCAACGGCGTCGATCTCGTCGATAAAGATGATGCAGGGCGCATGCTTCTTTGCCTGCTCGAACATGTCGCGCACGCGCGAGGCGCCGACGCCGACGAACATCTCGACGAAGTCGGAACCTGAAATCGTGAAGAACGGCACCTTGGCCTCGCCGGCAATGGCCCTGGCGAGGAGCGTCTTACCGGTGCCCGGCGAGCCGACCATGAGCACGCCCTTCGGAATCTTGCCGCCGAGCCGCTGAAACTTGCTGGGATCCTTGAGGAAATCGACGATCTCGACGACCTCCTCCTTGGCCTCCTCGACACCGGCGACATCGGCGAAGGTGACGTTGACCTGATCCTCACCGAGCAGGCGCGCACGGCTCTTGCCGAACGACATCGCACCGCGACCGCCCCCGCCGCCCTGCATCTGCCGCATGAAGTAAATCCAGACGGCGATCAGCAGCAGGATCGGGAAGGCATTGACGAACAGCTGCATCCACAGCGATTGCTGCTCGGGCTCGCGCGCGGCGATCTCGACGCCGTTATTGACCAGCGTATCGATCAGCGGCGTGTTGTCGGTTTCGGGGTTGTTGACGACATACGAGAACTGGTTTTCGCGCGACTCGTCCCTGAGTGTGACCCAGAGCTTTCGCTCCTCGAAGACCACGCTCCCGACGGCGCCGTCACGCACATCATCCAGGAACGCCGTGTACCTGACCTCGGCCGTCGGCTGACCGTTGATGCCGAAGCTCTGGAAAACGGAAAACAGAACGAACAGAACCACGACCAGCAGGACGAAGTTCTTTGCCAAATCGTTCAATGCCTTACCTCATTCTCGTCAATTCGAATCTCGTCACAGACCCTACACCATCCGGTAATCACTGGCCAGCAGGTACATCTCACGGCTCTCGGGCCGCGAGGCCTTTGGCTTGAACCGCTTGATCCTGCCGAAACGCTCACGCAGCCTCACCTCGAACTCACGCTGGCCTTCGCCCTGAAACAGTTTCGTCAACAGCGAGCCGCCCGGATTCAGAACCTCCACGGCCAGTTCGACGGCGGCGTCGATCAGCGCCATGCTGCGTGGCTGGTCGATCGCCCTGTTGCCACTGATATTGGGGGCCATATCCGACAAAACAAGGTCGACCCCGCGGCCGGCGAGGCGCTCGCGCAGCAATTCGAGACCCTCGTCGGTCATGAAATCGGCCTCGATGATCTCCACGCCCTCGATCGGCTCCAGCGGCAGCCGGTCGATCGCGACGACGTACCCGCCCGGACCGACCCGTCGCGCGGCAACCTGGCTCCAGCCACCAGGTGCCGCACCGAGATCGACGACCACGGCGCCGGACTTGAGCAGCCGCTCGCGCGAATCGATCTCTATCAGCTTGAATGCGGCGCGCGAGCGCCACCCCTCGGCCTGGGCCCGGGCGACATAGGGATCCCTGGTCTGGCGCCGTTGCCAGCGCTGGCTCGAACCCTTGCGACGCGGCATCGTCCTCGGCGCACCAACCGTGCGCTTCAGATGTATTCGACTTCGAGGATCTCGTAGGTCCGCGATCCGCCCGGCGTCTTGACCTCGACGGTATCGCCTTCCTGCTTGCCGACCAGCGCCCGCGCGATCGGCGA
>DATCZB010000319.1:0-10073 GCA_036526155.1 Gammaproteobacteria bacterium | reverse complement strand
TCGCGTTGTGTCTCGGCATCATTTCGAGTTTCCGTGAGCGCGCGCTCGACAAGGATCTCGTCGTCTTCGGCGAAATCGGGTTGACGGGTGAGCTGCGACCCGTCCCGTATGGAGAGGAGCGGCTGCGCGAGGCTGCCAAGCACGGCTTCAAGCGTGCGCTGGTGCCGAAGGCCAATGCGCCGCGGGACAATCCCGGGCTTGAGGTCGTCGCGGCGAGCGGTCTGGCGGAGGCGATCGCCGCCGCGTTCGGTTAGCTGGCGCTGGCTGCCTGGGCGAGAGCTTCGGCGGTGCCGCGCGGAAAGATCCGCACCCGGCTAATCGAATGCTCGGCCGTCTCGAGAATCTCGATCGGATACGCTGCCAGCGTCACCTTGGTGCCGGGCTCGGGAATCGTCTCGAGCTCTTCGACGATCAGCCCGTTGAGTGTCTTGGGCCCGTCGGTCGGCAGCGACCAGTTCATGAGTCGGTTGAGCTGCCTGATGTTGGCACTGCCGTCGATGATGAAGCTGTCGTCGAGCGTCTGAATGATGCCGATCTCGGCGGGGTGTTCAGCGCGGTCAAACTCGCCGACGATCTCGCGCAGGATGTCCTCGGTCGTCACCAGGCCCTGAACGTCACCGTACTCGTCGACGACGAACGCAGCGCGCCGCTGCTGTTGCTGAAAGTTGAGCAGCTGCTTGGTCAGCGGTGTCCCCTCGGGCACGAAATAGGGCTCTCGCATCATCTCGACCAGGCGGTTCTCGTCGAGGCTGCCGGTTGCCAGATGCGGCATGAGCCGGCGAACCTGCACCACGCCCACGATGTTGTCGATCCCGTCGCGACAGATCGGCAGGCGATGAAACTCGCTGTTGCGCATGGTTTCGAGGTTCTCGTCCCAGCCGATCGCGAGGTCGATGTCGACGATATCCTGACGCGGCACCATGACGTCGTCTACCGTGACCGCGTCGAGGTCGAGGATGCGCAAGAGCATCTGCTGGTGGCGTCGCGGCACCATGGCGCCGGCTTCGGCCACGACCGTCCGAAGCTCTTCGGCGCTCAGCGAATGGGATGCGATATCGCTGGGGCTGACGCCAAGCAGCCGCAGCAGCGAGTTGGCGATGAGGTTGATCAGCCAGACGAACGGGTAGGTCAGCTTCAGCAGCGGGTAATAGATCAGGGCGGCAGGCAGCGCGACCTTGGCCGGATGCAGCGCCGCGATTGTCTTGGGCGCGACCTCGGCAAAGATCAGGATCACGAACGTCAGCATCAGGGTGCCGGCGAATACGGCGTTCTCACCGCCGATTCGAAGTGAAATCAGGGTGACGAGTGCGGCCGCGGTCAGGTTGACGGTGTTATTGCCGAGCAGGATCAATCCGATCAGGCGATCGGGTCGCTTGAGCAGGGCTTCGGTGATTTTGGCCGCTCGATTGCCGCTCTTGGCCTGATGCCTCAAGCGGTAGCGATTGAGACTCATGAGTGCGGTTTCGGTGCCGGAAAAGAAAGCCGACAGGAATATCAGGATGACCAATAGGCTGAGTAATAAGCCTATAGGCATGTCATCGTTCAAAGACGTTGGACCTCCTCGTGACCTTTGATTACCGCAGAGTGAACGAACCGCGACTTCGGTGTCAAGGATATCGAGCAAGTTGCCGCGCTGCGATCAGCTCGGTGCCCGTGCTAGGCTTGCGCCGATGTTTCAGACACTGACCGAAAGACTGAGCTCGAGTGTCCGGCAGCTGACCGGACGCGGCAGAATCACCGAGAAGAACGTTCGCGACACGGTGCGCCAGATCCGTATGGCGTTGCTCGAGGCAGACGTCGCGTTGCCGGTCGCCAAGCGCTTCGTCGAGCGGGTTCGGCAGCGCGCTCTCGGTGACGATGTGGCCCGCAGCCTCGACCCGGGCCAGGTCTTCGTCAAAATCGTCCATGACGAGCTCGTGACCGTGCTCGGCGGCGACAAGGCACCGATCATGCCGCGCGGCCGCCCGTCGGTGTTGCTGCTGGCCGGGCTCCAGGGTGCGGGCAAGACCACCACGGCCGGCAAGCTCGCCGTCCACCTCGGCAAGGACCGGCCGCAGGAAATCATGCTCGTCAGTCTGGATGTCTATCGGCCGGCGGCCCGCGAGCAGCTCAGGAAGCTGGCCGCGAGCGCCGGCGCGAGCCCGTTCGAAATCGAATCGGAGGATCCGCTGGCTATCGCGCGGGCGGCTCAGGAGGAGGCGAGGCGCCGGGGTGTGCGCTGGCTCATCACCGACACGGCGGGCCGCCTGCACGTTGATCAGGCGATGATGGCCGAGGTCCGGAGCGTCAACGAGATTCTCGATCCGGCCGAGACGCTGTTCGTGGTCGATGCGATGGCGGGTCAGGACGCGCTGGCTTCGGCCGCGGCCTTCAATGACGCGCTACCGCTCACAGGTGTCGTCGTGACCAAGGCAGACGGCGACGCGCGCGGCGGTGTCGCGCTGTCGGTGCGTGAGGCTACGGGCGTCCCGATCAAGCTCATCGGAACGGGCGAGAAGCTCGATGCCATCGAGGCGTTCGATCCGGACCGGTTCGCTTCCCGCATCCTGGGCATGGGCGACGTCGTCGGACTCGTCGAGGAGGTCCAGGCCAAGGTCGATCGCGAGGCCGTGGAGAAGGTCGCGAGCAAGGTCAAGCGGGGGCGCGACCTCGATCTCGAGGACTTCAAGCAGCAGCTCCAGCAGATCAGCAAGATGGGCGGTCTCGAGTCGCTCGTCAGCAAGATTCCCGGGCTGCCCGCAGGAGCCGCCGGGATGCCGGCGCAGCTCGACGACCGTGCGGTTCGGCGCCAGATCGCAATCATCGACTCGATGACCCTGAAGGAGCGTCGGCGGCCCGATATCATCGACGGGTCCCGCAAGCGTCGGATTGCCTCGGGTTCCGGCTTGTCGGTCCAGGACGTCAATCGGCTGCTCAAACAGCACAAGTCGCTGGTCAAGACGATGAAGCGCTTCGGCAAGGGCGGCCCTGGCGGAATGCAGTCAATGCTCGGCAATCTGCAGTCGGCGGCGAATCTTCGGGGCCGGCCGCCCGGGCGGCGCTGAGCGGAAAGAAATCCGCTCGAGGCTTACTCTCGGGCTAAAAACCCTATAAAATACGCGGCCTCTTGAGGCGACCCGCAGGGCGCCAACGCGTTCAGGTTTTCGGAATATGGTTACGATACGTCTATCTCGGGGTGGCGCGCTCAAGCGGCCGTTCTACCACATTGTCGTCACGGATCGGCGCAACCGGCGTGACGGCCGGTATATCGAACGCCTTGGTTTCTTCAACCCGATCGCTTCGGGTTCGGACGAATCCCTGAAGATCGATCTCGAGCGTGCCGATTACTGGTTTTCGCACGGCGCGCAGGCGTCCGACCGCGTCGCCAAGCTGATCAAGCAATATCGGGGACAGCAGGCGAGCTGACCTCGCGCGCTCCTCAGAGCCTCCCAGCCGTGAGCAAGCAATCGGACCGGGTCATCCGACTCGGCCGGATCACTGGTGCGCATGGCGTCAAGGGCTGGGTTCGGGTCCACTCATTTACCGAGCCGCGAACCAATCTGCTGGATTACGACCGCTGGCTGCTCGAGCATCGGGGCCAGTCGGGGCCGGTCGCGTTGGTCGCAGGCCGCGAGTCGGGTCGTAAGCTGATTGCCAAGCTCGAGGGCGTCGATGATCGCGACGCAGCGGAGGAGCTGACCGGGGCGAGCGTTTGCGTGCCACGCTCGGAGCTGCCGGAACTCGACGCCGATGAGTACTACTGGACGGACCTCGAGGGACTCAAGGTCAGGAACACGGCCGGTGATCGGCTTGGAACCGTCACCCGCCTCATCGGCACCGGCGCCAACGACGTTCTCGTTCTGGACCAGAGTGAGCACCACCTGATTCCATTCGTGCGCGGCAAGACGGTGCTCAGCGTGGACCTCGAGCAAGGCGAGATCGTCGTGGACTGGGACGCGAGCTTCTGGGAGTAGCGTATGTATACGTTCGGCGTCATCGCGCTTTTTCCCGAGATTATCGAGCCCGTCGTCGGGACCGGCGTGGTCGGGCGCGCGGTCGACAGCGGCCTGATCCGCGTAGCCTGCCGGTCACCGCGCGATTTTGCGCCGGATCGGCACCGGACGGTCGATGATCGGCCTTACGGCGGCGGGCCAGGCATGGTCATGCAGTACCCGCCGGTGCGCGATGCCGTGGCGGCGGTCGAGGCCGGCATGCCGGGCGGGTCGAAGCGGATCGTCATGAGCGCCCAGGGTCGGCTGCTGGACCACTCACTGGTCAGGGAGCTGGCTGCCGAGCCGGGGCTTACGATTATTGCCGGGCGTTACGAGGGGCTTGACGAGCGCGTCAGCACGGCGCTTGCGGCGACCGAGGTTTCGATCGGCGACTATGTCCTGAGCGGCGGGGAGCTTGCGGCAGCCGTGCTGATCGACGCGGTCGCCAGGCAGATACCCGGCGTCCTCGGTGCTCCGGAGTCCAGTGAGCAGGACTCGTTCTTCGACGGTCTGCTCGACTGCCCGCATTACACGCGGCCCGAGGCCGTGGATGGAATGCCAGTCCCGCCGGTGCTGCTCTCGGGCGACCACGAGGCCATCCGCCGCTGGCGGCTCAAGCAGGCCCTGGGCCGTACCTGGCAGCGGCGGCCGGAACTGCTCGGGGCTCGCGAGCTCAGCGCCGAGGAGCAGGAATTGCTCGAGGAATTTCAACGGGAGCTGGCAGAAGGATAGGAACCGGCTGCCAATAATGAGACAATGCCTGATTGCCATCAGCATCGAGCAGGGATCAGGCGATGTCACAGCTAATCGACCAACTCGAAAAGGAACAACTGAAACAGGATGTGCCGAGTTTCGGCCCGGGCGATACCGTGGTCGTTCAGGTCCGGGTCAAGGAAGGCGAGCGCGAGCGGCTGCAGGCTTACGAAGGCGTCGTGATCGCCAAGCGTAACCGCGGGCTGAATTCCTCATTCACCGTGCGCAAGGTGTCGCACGGCGAGGGCGTGGAAAGAGTTTTCCAGACCCACAGCCCCGCCGTCGCGGGCATCACCGTCAAGCGGCGCGGCGACGTCCGGCGCGCGAAGCTCTACTACCTGCGTGAGCGCAGCGGCAAGTCGGCGCGCATCAAGGAAAAAGTCTAACCAGCGCATTCTCGCTTTCGCTGGCTTCCACGAGCTACGTCATCGACGCGAAGGTGCCGCGGCGCCTGTTCGAACTCGTCAGCCCGTCCGTCAGCTCGCGGGGCGGTTTCCCCTTTGCACTCGGTTATTCGGCACCCCCCCGTCGGTCTCAATCTGTTCCTTTCGAGCGATGAGTTCGACAAGGACATGGCCGAAGTGTATTGGCCGATGTTGCCGTTTCTTTTCGTGCTGCTAGTCTGTGTACTGCTGATCGCACTTTAGCCCCAGCTCTTGCTGATTCTCCTCCAATAGCCCGGATATCTGCAGTTATGAGTGCCCAGAACACCTTCTTCCGAATTCTGAAAATCCTCGCGCGCTGGGTCGACCGGTTCCGGCGCATCCTGCATCTCTTGTTCCTTCTGTTCATTCTGTCTGTGCTCGCAGCAATCGCATCGCGGCCGCGACCGGTCGTCCCCGATTTGGCGGCCCTGGTGCTGAGTCCCGAAGGCGTGCTCGTCGATCAGTTGAGCGGCGATCCGCTGCAGCGGGCGCTGGCGATGGCCCAGGGGCTGGACTTCGGCGAAACGCTGCTGTCGGATCTCGTCGAAGCACTGCGTCAGGCTGAGGGCGATGACCGGATCAAGGCGCTGGTTCTGAGGCTGGACAGGCTGACGGGCGCGGGCCTCAGCAAGTTGCAGGAGCTAGGTGAGGCAATCGAGGAGTTCAAGGCGAGCGGCAAGCCCGTCTATGCGGTTGGCGCGAACTATTATCGCGACCAGTACCTTCTGGCTGCGCATGCGGACGAGATTCTCATGCACCCGATGGGGCTCGTGTTGATCGACGGCTACAGCTCGTATGTTCCTTACTTCAAGTCGGCGCTCGATAAGGTTTATATCGACTACAACACCTGGACCGTCGGGGACTACAAGTCCTTCGTCGAGCCCTTTACGCGCGACGATATGTCGGACGAGGATCGTGAGACACGGACCGCTTTTCTGAGCGCAATGTGGGACATGTACCAGAGCGACGTCGAGCGACTCAGGGATCTGCCCGAGGACAGCCTGCAGCGGTATGCGGACGAGTTCGTTCCGCTGCTGAGGGAGGCTGACGGAAACTCGGCCACGCTCGCCGTCAACTTCGGCCTCGTAGACGAGGCAATCCCGTTCGATGAGATCCATACCCGGATTCGTGAGGTCGTGGGGCCGGCCAACGGCAACGACGACGGCTACCCCGCGATTGACCATCGCGATTATCTGGCGGCGCTCGATGCGCTCAATATCCCCGAGATCGCGTCGCGCAAGGTTGGGCTCATTGTCGCTTCGGGGACGATTCTCGACGGCGAGCAGCCGCCGGGCAGCGTCGGTGGCGAGTCGCTGGCGCGGCTGATCCGTGGCGCGCGAGCTGATGATGCGATTCGCGCCCTCGTGCTCCGGATCGACAGCCCGGGCGGCAGCCCCTACGCCTCCGAGCTGATTCTGCGGGAGCTCGAGCTGTTTCGGCAGAGTGGCCGGCCGCTCGTCGTTTCGATGGGTAGCGTGGCCGCATCCGGTGGCTACTGGATCGCGATGAACGCCGATGAGATCTGGGCGAGCCCGTCTACCCTGACGGGCTCGATCGGCGTCGGTGCGACTTTCCCGACGGTTCAGCGCGCGCTCGGACAGCTCGGAATCAATATCGACGGCGTTGGCACGACGGAGCTTGCAGGCCAAATGGATCCGCTACAGGGCCTTGGCGAGGACATCAGTGAATACATCCAGCTCTCGATCGAGCGCACTTACGACGACTTCATCACCAAGGTCGCCGAATTTCGCGGCCGCGAGCCTGAAGAGATCGATGCCGTTGCCCAGGGCAGAGTATGGATCGGCACCGAAGCGCAGGCGCGCGGGCTGGTCGACAATCTGGGAGGTCTGGACGCAGCCATCGAGGCCGCCGCCGAACGCGCCGGGCTCGAGCCAAACACCTACTCGATCGACGATCTGAGCCCCGAGCTCGGCTGGGCGGAGCGGATCGCGCTCGGCATGGTCCGCATCACTGCGCCGGCAATCTCGGCATTCGGATTTCAGACGCGGCTGCCGGAATCAGTCGAGCGGCTCATCGCCGTGGCATCCGAGCCGCTGGCGTTCTACGAGCAGCTCAACGATCCGCGGGGCATCTACACCTACTGTTTTTGCGACGTGCGCTAGGAAAAGGGGAAAAGGGGTCAGACCCCATTTTAGAGAAAAGGGGTCTGACCCCTTTTTCAGACCCCTTTTCAGGCCGGCTCGGGATTCTTGGGGAAGTCGTAGAACTCGAGGCGACGGCTGCCCGCATCGATCTCGCCCCAACTCGGGATGTCGCATTCGATGCAGACGACGCCGGCCGTTGGCAGGTTCAGGAGCTCGAGATCCGGCAGCAGCATGTTGGCCAGCTGCGTGAAGCCCGGGTTGTGACCGATGACGACGAGCGAGCCGACTGCGTCTTCGACCGACGCGATGACGGCGAGTAGCTCGCCCGGCGTTGCGAGATAAATCTTCGGCTCGATACGCAGCGCGATCGGTGCGTCGTTAAGCTGTGCGTTGACGAGTTCGGCAGTTTCGCGCGCGCGCGTCGCCGAGCTCGTCAGCATCAGGTCGGGCCTGAGGCCTCGTTTGGCGAGACGCTCCCCCATGCGCGGTGCGTCGCGCAGTCCGCGCCTGGCCAGCGGCCGATCTTGATCAGCCAGGCGAGAGTCATCCCAGCTCGACTTGGCGTGCCGCAATAAGGTCAGTTGTTTCATTGGAATGCGTCGCGCTTGCGCGCTCAGAACAGGCCGGCCTGAAGCTTGGCCTCGTCGGTCATCATCGACGTGTTCCACGGCGGGTCGAACACGAGCTCGACCTCGGCGCGCTCGACGGTCGGGATAATCTCGACCTTCTCGCGGACGTCTTCCATGAGCACCGGCCCCATGCCGCACCCGGGGGCTGTCAGCGTCATCGCGATTCGCACCTGCCGCTTGCCGTCATCGGTTCGCTCGACCTCGCACCGATAGACCAACCCGAGGTCGACGATGTTGATCGGTATCTCCGGGTCGTAACAGGTGCGCATCTGATCCCAGATGACGCTTTCGATGTCCGCATCGGAGGCGTCTTCCGGTACCTCGGGGGGCGTGATCGGTTCCAGGCCGACGGCGTCGGCGTCGATGCCCGCGACCCGAAACAGGTTGCCCTCGATATAGACCGTGAAGCTGCCGCCGAGCGCCTGGGTGATGAACCCGCTCGTGCCTTCTGGCAGCGTCACCTTCTCGCCCATCGGTATCAGGACTGCGTCGCAGTCTCGCTGCAGCGTGACCGGCTCGTTTTGCGTCGTGTACATCGGCCTATTCCGTGCTGATCTCGGCTTCGCTGCTGGTGAGTGCGGTCTTCAGCGCATGCCAGGCCAGGCTCGCGCATTTGACCCGGCTCGGGAATTCGCGTACGCCGGCGAGCGCGGCCAGCTTTTCCATGTGCTCGTCGGGGTCGATATTGCCCCTGAGCATGTCGTGGACGCGTTCGAACAGGGCCAGGGTTTCCGCGACGTTCGCGCCCTTGATTCGCTCGGTCATCAGCGAAGACGAGGCGACCGAGATGGCGCACCCCGGTCCCTCGAACCGAACATCGTCGATCCGGTCGCCGTCGAGCTTGAGGTAGAGCGTCATCTTGTCGCCGCACAGCGGATTGACGCCGTTGATGACGCGATCAGCATCCTCGATCTGCCCAAAGTTTCGCGGGCTGCGGTTGTGGTCGAGAATGACCTCGCGATAAAGCTCCTCGAGGCCGTTCATCGGAACAGCTCCCGGGCGCGATCGAGGCCGACGATGAGCTGATCGATATCGTCCTCGTTGTTATAGAACGCGATCGAGGCTCTTGCAGTCGCCGCCACCCCAAAAAACTCCATGACCGGCATGGCGCAGTGGTGGCCGGTCCTGATCGCGACGCCTTCGCCGTCAACGATCGTGCCGATGTCATGCGCGTGGATGCCGTCGAGGACGAATGAGACGACCCCAACCTTGTCCGAAGCCGTGCCGACGATACGCAATCCTTCGATTGCCTCGAGCCGTGCCGTCGCGTAATCGAGCAGAGCCTGCTCATGCTTCGCGATGGCAGCCTGATCGAGGTTCGAAAGGTAGTCGATGGCCGCGCCGAGCGCGACGGCCCCGGTAATGTTCGGTGTGCCTGCCTCGAATTTGTACGGCAGCGTGTTGTATGTCGAGCCCTCGAAGCTCACCGTCAGAATCATCTCGCCGCCGCCCTGATACGGCGGCATGTCGTCGAGCAGCTCGGCCCGGCCGTAGAGGATGCCGGTGCCCGTGCCGGCAAACATCTTGTGGCCGGAGAAGGCATAAAAGTCGCAACCGAGATCGCGGACGTCGACGCGAAAATGCGGCATGGCCTGCGCCCCGTCGAGCAGGACGACGGCGCCTGCGGCATGGGCCTTCCGCGTCAGTGCCTTGACCGGGTTGACGGTGCCGAGCGCATTCGACACGTGCGTCAGCGCGAGAATTCGCGTTTTCTCGCTGAGCCGCTGCTCGAATTCGGAGAGATCGAGCTCGCCTTCAGGGGTGATTGGCGCGGGCACGATCCGGGCGCCCGTTCGCTCGGCAATCAGCTGCCAGGGCACGATGTTCGAATGGTGCTCCATGCCCGTGACGAGAATCTCATCGCCCGGGCCGAGCTGTTTGCCGCCGAAGCTCGATGCCACGAGGTTGATGGCCTCCGTCGTGCCGCGGGTAAAGATGATTTCTTCTCGCGATCCGGCATTGATGTAATCTCTGACCTTGTCCCGCGCCCCTTCGTAGGCTGCTGTCGCACGCTCGGCGAGACGATGCACGCCGCGGTGGACGTTGGCGTGATTGAGCCCCTGTTGCTCGACGATTGCGTCGAGCACGGCCTGCGGGCACTGCGCCGACGCGGCATTGTCGAGATAGGCCAGCGGCTTGGTCCCGATTTGCTGGCGCAAAGCCGGAAAGTCGGCGCGCAGGCGCTCGACG
>DATCZB010000318.1:0-18439 GCA_036526155.1 Gammaproteobacteria bacterium | reverse complement strand
GCCGTTGGGAAGATCGACTGGCAGGTTCTCGAATTGCTGGGCCGCAACCGGACTCGTCTGGCCCAGCCCGAAGGCGGCAACCAGAAGGAAACTCGAAAGACGCGTCTGCACCTGCATAGATCCCCGTGCGGAAGAGACAGTCGTGATCGGCGGTCTGAGTCTAACCCATTCCCGCGCCAGCCTGCAGCCCGCAGCCTGCAGCCCGCCGAGCCGTTGCCGCAGATCGTAGTTCGTGGCAGATTGCCGAACCATGAGCCGCGACCCGATTCGACTGACGCAGTACTCTCATGGCGCCGGCTGCGGCTGCAAGATCGCCCCGAGCGTCCTGACCAGGATCCTCGACCAGGTGCCGCGCCAGGTTCGGGATCCGTGCCTGCTCGTCGGCTACGACTCCCGCGACGACGCGGCCGTCTACCAAATCGACGAAAACCAGGCCGTGGTCAGCACGACCGACTTTTTCATGCCGATCGTCGACGACCCGTTCGATTTTGGCGGCATCGCATCGGTCAACGCGCTCAGCGACATTTATGCGATGGGCGCGAAACCCGTCGTCGCAATCGCCATTCTCGGCTGGCCGCTGGACAAGCTCGCGCCCGATGTCGCCGGCCAGGTCCTCAGTGGCGCCAGAGACGCCTGCACACGCGCCGGCATTCCACTGGCCGGCGGTCACAGCATCGATGCCCCGGAGCCGATTTTCGGGCTTGCCGTGACCGGGCTCGTGCATCCCGCGGCGATTCGCTCCAACAACCTCGCGCGCGCCGGCGACGCGCTTTACCTGACCAAGCCACTGGGAATCGGCATCCTGACCACGGCGCAAAAGAAAGGCATCCTGGCCGACGAGGACTTCGGCGCCGTCCGCAGCCTGATGCTCGAGCTCAACGACATCGGTGCCGAGCTCGCAGCACTCGAGTCGGTGCACTCGATCACGGACGTCACGGGCTTTGGCCTGCTCGGCCACCTCAGCGAAATGTGCGAAGCCAGCCAGGTGCATGCCGAGATCGAGTTCGACCGCGTGCCGAAGCTCACACAACTCGCGGATTATCTCGCCCGCGGCGCCGTTCCGGGCGGCACAGCGCGAAATTTCGAGAGTTACGGTCACAAGGTGAGTCCGATCAGCGACGAGGTGCGGAACGTGCTTTGCGATCCGCAGACGAGCGGCGGGCTCCTCGTCGCCATCGACCCCGAAGGCGCCGACGAGTTTCGGCGCGTCTGCACCGGACGCAAGCTTGATTTGCAGCCTTTCGGCCGGCTCCTTGGCGAAGGCGGCTACCGGGTGACGGTGCGATGAACGGACCCGCGATCACGCTGGCAGGTTGACCAGGCGACGCATGCAGCAGATCTACCTCGACTACAACGCGAGCACACCCCTCGCGCCCGAGGTCGCTGCTGTCATGCACCGTCTCACCGGGGAGGCGTTCGGCAACCCGTCGAGCACGCACTGGGCCGGCGCCCCCGCGCGCGAGGCGATCGACCAGGCCCGCAGCCAGGTCGCCAGCCTTCTCGGCTGCGGCGCTGACGAGATCATCTTCACGAGCGGCGGCAGCGAGGCGAACAATTTCGCGCTCAAGGGCATGTTCTATGCCACGCCGGCCGGGCCGTTTCACCTGATCACGACCGCCGTCGAGCATCCGGCTATCCTCGCGCCAGCCGCCTTTCTCGAATCCCGGGGAGCACGCGTCACCCGCCTGCCGGTCGATCGCCACGGGCTCGTCGATCCCGACGACCTCGAGCGTGCCATCCGCACCGACACGCAGCTCATCAGCATCATGCACGCCAACAATGAAGTCGGGACGATCGAGCCAATCGAGGCGTGCTCGCAGATCGCGCGCAAGCACGGCGTGCCGTTTCACACCGATGCGGCACAATCCGTTGGCAAGGTGCCGACGCGGGTCGACGAGCTCGGTGTCGACATGCTGAGTCTCGCCGGGCACAAGTTCTATGCGCCGAAGGGTGTCGGTGCGCTTTATGTGCGTCGCGGCATCAGCCTCGAGCCGCTGATCCACGGCGCGGGGCATGAAGGCGGTCGCCGCGCCGGCACCGAGAGCGCCCTGCTGGTCGCGGCGCTGGGCGCCGCCAGCGTGCTCGCTGCCGACCTTTCGGTCGTCTCCGGGATCCGCCAGCTGCGCGATGAATTATGGCGCCGAATCGAGAAATCTTTTGGGGACCGCGTGGTCCTGAACGGCCATCCGGACCAGCGCCTGCCGAATACCCTTAACGTCTCGTTCGTCGGGCGCAACGGCGGCGAAATACTCGCCGGCATGCCCGGCCTTGCGGCATCGACAGGCTCGGCCTGCCACTCAGATCGCATCGAGCTGTCACCCGTGCTCGAGGCCATGGGCGTGGAAACCGAGGCGGGCATGGGATCGATCCGATTCAGCCTCGGGCGCCCGACGACGGCTGACGACATCGATCAGGTCAGCGCGTGGATTACCACATAAGCTGAGAGCGCCGACCGGTCTGCAACGCTTTTTCTGGCGTGTTAAGCGGTCCACAGAATTGGTCAGGCGATGCGGGTAAGGTAGCGACATCATTAACGTTTCCGTGAAGCGATGGCGCTCTCCGATACCGGAATTCTCGATCTCAAGGCATCCGAAAAGCCCTACAAGGTTCGTGACAGCGAAGGCCTTTATCTCGAGGTTCGCCCGACCGGCGCGCGACTCTGGCGCTATCGCTACCGTCTCGGCGGCAAGGAAAACATGTATGCCATCGGCGCCTACCCGGAAGTCCGGGTTAACGACGCCAGGCGGGCACGCGACGAGGCGCGCCGGCTCGTGAGAAAAGGCATCAATCCGTCGCGCCATCGCAAAGAGCAGCAGCAACTTACCGTGCGGCGCGACGATGACTCGTTCGAAGCCACGGCGCGGGAGTGGCTCGATTCGGTCAGGAACCAGTGGTCGGAGCGCACGCATCGGCAACGTGAGCGTCTGTTCGAGAAGGACATTTTTCCGGAGATCGGTGGCGTCCCGATGCGCGAGCTGACCCGCGAGCAGGGACTCGAGGTGATCCAGAAAATAAACAAACGCTCGCCACGCCTGGCGCAGATGGCGATGCGCGCGATCACGTCCGTTTCGCAAACTGCCGTCGCGGCCGAACGGGCGGACGTCGAGCTGATTTACCGGAATTCGCTGCGCAGCAAGCCGGCGCAGCGGAAAAAAGCGCTCAAGCCCGAAGATATCCAGGCGTTCTTTCTGGCTCTGGCCGAGCATCCCGGCGACAACCTCGTCAAAGGCGCAATCCAGATGCTCTGGCTGACACTGGCCCGACCGAAGGAGATTCTGCAGGCGCGTTGGTGGGAGTTCGATCTCGGTGAGGGACTCTGGGTGGTACCCTCCGAGCGTCTGGCGCTCGGTCGCCCGCATCGCGCGCCACTGCCGACGCAGGCAGTCGGCCTGCTGCAGGAGATTCGAACCGTCTCCGGCGGGTTCGAGCATGTTTTTCCAAATCGAAATGACCCGACACGCCACGCCTCGCATTCCATGCTGACCCGGGCGTTTCAATCGATGGGTTACCGCGGCAAGCTGAATGCAAACCTGATCCGCCAGTCAGGACGCTCGATCCTCGCCGAGCAGGGCTACCCGACCGAGGTCATCGACCGCCAGCTTGCCCACGTCAGCAAGAAGAACGCTCAAGTCTATTATCAGGGTGACTTTCTCGAGGCGCGGCGCGAAATCATGCAGCACTGGGCCGACTATCTCGACGACCTGTTCGCATCGGCAGCCCAGGCAGTAAGCGAAGCTGCCAGCCACGCATCAGCCTGACGCCGAGCTCCTTCACCTTTCACATCGCCTCCGCCGCGGCCACGTTCCGCCAATGTGCCGGCGTTGTGCTCGCATATAATCTCGGGAGATTTTCGACGAGGGGAAATTTCCGTGAAACGCACAAGCTTCACCTGGCTGCTGCTGTCCGGAGCCGTGCTCGCACCGACGCTCGCGTCGGCTCAGATCTCCTGCACACGCGGCGGGCTGCAGGACGCGACCGATCTCTACATCGAAGCCCAGAAGCAGGGCGACACGTCCGGGCTGCCGCTGGCCACCGGACTCGGCTACATCGAGAACATGGAACTGATGAGCATCGGGGACGGGCTGATCAACACGCCGCTCGAGATCGACCATCATTTCAGCCTGCTCGACGCCGACTCTTGCCAGACGTTCACCGAAGTGATCGTTGCCGATACCGACACGCCTTACGTGCTGGGTACGCGTTTGCGCGTCAACCACGACAAGATTGCCGAAATCGAAATTCTCTGGACGACGACCGGTTACTGGCTCTTCAACGCCGACAACTATCTCAGGATCTCGGCCTCGGAAGACTGGGGTCCGATCCGTCCCGAAGAACGTGACTCCCGCGGCACGCTCGTTGGGGCAGCCAACGCCTATCTCGACGCATTCCTCGAGGGCAAGATCGATCTCGTGCCCTGGGGCTTCCCCTGCGAGCGAATCGAAGGCGGAATGTATACGGGAACGGGGTCACCGGACGACAGCTGCGAGGTCGGCGTGCCGGCCGGCGTCAATATCTCGAATCGCCGCTTCGTCGTCGACGAGGTGATCGGCTCGGTCGTCGTGTATTGCACTTTCGGCGCCGGCACGCCAGGCGGAGGCAGCGGCGCACCGGATACTCACCTGTTCCGCGTCGAGGACGGCAAGCTGCGGTACGTGCATACGCTGACGCACCTGCTGCAGGCAGACTTCGGGGGCGGCGGCCAGAACAACTAACGGCCCCAATATCCCGTCACGTGTTCCGCCAATTGCGCAACGCAACGATCGCATGCCTCTCGCTGGCCCTGCTGCCGGCTGCGGCCCTGCACGCGCAGAGCGAGGTCATCGAACTCGACGGCGTCCGCATCTTCGAGCCCTATTACTACATCGAGTTTGATCCCCAGTCTGCGCTGCAGATGGTCTGGCGCACGCCGGGCTTCAATCCGCAGGAAAGCGAAGGCGGCCGGGGCCTCTCGGGCGTCCGTTCCAATGTCCTGATCAACGGCGAGCGCCCACCGCCCAAAGGGCAGTCGGTTCGCGAGCAACTGCGCGAGATCCCGGTCGCGGCCGTGGCTCGCATCGAGCTCATCGATGCCGGCGCCCGCCAGGACGTTGACATGCAGGGTTACCCGCAGGTCGTCAATGTTGTCATTCTCTTGAACCGACCCGCCTATTACGAGGTCAACACGCAGCTCCAGCGCACAGGCACGGGCGACATCCGGCAGGAGAATTCGCGGCAGACCGAAGTCCAGGCGACGGGCTCGTTCACGTGGAGGGCGCATGAATTCACGCTGAGCACGGACCACAGGGACCGGATGAACCGACCGCCGGCCCGCCCGGACGATATCGATCCGGCGAATCCCGAGCAGCGGTTCAGGAGCCCGAACCGCTGGGAGCAAATCGGCGACGGCATCGAGCTCGCAGCCATCTTCGACCTGCCCGGCGACAGCTCCATCAGCCTGACGAGCCAGATCTCGTCCGGCGAGTCGGGGTCGCTCCCGGTCCTGTCGGCCGACGACCCGACGGGTGTCGACGGCATCAGCCAGACGTTTCGCACTTCCGACAACGAAGACGACCAGCACGAATTCTCCGCCGAGTACCGCCGGCCGGTCGCATCCCAGGGCGAAGTCATGCTCGCCGTGGTCGACACCCAGAACGAGCGGCGCAACGCCTCGTCGTTCACTAGCGAGGGGCTGACTCGCAGCTCGATCGGCGACACCGATTCCGGCGAGACGGCAACGCGGCTTCTGGTCACGACATTCCCGACCGAGCACGTGACGGTCCGTACGACCGTGACGAGCGCATACAACTACTCGGAGGGTCGCTTCCAGCGGTTCGAGAACGGCGTCAACGTGCCGATCCCCGGATCCGATAGCCGGGTCGTCGAGGATCGCCGCTCGGTAGATACGGCCGTCGACTTCAATCTCAACGAAAGGTGGACGTTGAGCGGCGACATCGGGCTGGAGTCCTACGATATCGAGGCGCGCGACGTCTCGAGCGGAGTGCAGACAGACCCCAAGGGCTCGGTCAAGGTCGCCTATCGACCACAGCCGCGCACGACGCTGAGCTTCGAATCGAACCGGGAAATCGGCCAGCTGAGCTTCAGTCAGTTCCTGGCCTCTTCCAACCTGTCGTCGGAAATACTCACGGCCGGCGCGGCCGAGATCGAGCCTGTCCGCAGCTGGAGACATTCGCTGACTTACGACCACCGGTTCGGCGACGTCGGCGTGATGCGGTTCGAGCTGTCGCGCGAGGAGCGCGACAACCCGATCCGAACCGTCGCCCTGTCGGACTCGCTCTTCGTCAGCCAGAACACGTCGGGCCAGACGCTGGATAATTTCCGCGGCTCGATCGAGGTTCCGTTTACGCGCTTCAATCGCGAAGATCTGATCCTCGAAGTTGCCGGGGGCGGCTCGTGGTCCGATACGATCGATCCCGTGACCGGGCTGCAACGCGAGGTATCGGGCAACCCGCGGCGCTTCTGGAACGTGCAACTGCGTCGCGATCAGCGGGCCGGCAACCTGGCCTGGAATGTCTACGCCAGCCGCCAGACTCAGGGCGACAACTACTCGGTCAGGAGCATCAGCGACTCGACGCGCAGCCACGAATGGGGAGGCTCCATCGAATGGGAAATCATCGACGGCCTGAAGATAGGGGCCGAGCTCAACGGACCGAGGACGGAGCGCTGGACCCAGACCTTCTTCGGCGCCGTCCGGACGCCTGTCCTCGACCCGTCGTTCCTCGCGAGCACGATCGTGCGGCGGGACCGCCAGGCTTCGCTCTCGGTCGAGTGGCGCGGCTGGGATCACCTCGAGATTCGGGCCAACCTCAGAACGGAACCCGAAGTCCGCACGGTGGAATCCCTGACACCTTTCGGCGACGCGCTCGGCACGACCATCGTCAACGATATCAGGAGCGCGCCGCGCCTGTGGCTGCGATTCAGGGTCTACCGGTGAGCGAGCAGTTATAATAGGAGGCCAGTTGGTGCGGCTTGCACAAAAGGCCGTGGAACCGCCTGAAACCGCATGCCGCGCCTGGCGCAACGGAGAGCAACGATCGCTGCCAAACGCAATAACCTGCCGGCCTTACTCGGCGTCGCCGCAGCCGCTGGCGTCGCAGCGATCGCGTTCATTGGCATCAGCCCGGAAGACCGGGGCGAGCCGTGGACCGTCGTCGAAGCGTATTGCCTCGATTGTCATAACGGGATCGACCTTGCCGGGGGCCAGGCCTTCGATCATCTCGCCCCGGACCGGGTCGCGGCCGATGCCCAAATCTGGGAAGGCGCGATTCGCAAGCTGCGCGGCGGCCTGATGCCGCCGGCCGGCGCCCGACGCCCAGATCCGGCCGAGCTCGACAGTCTGGCCACCTGGCTCGCGGACGAGATCGACTCGACCGCCGTCGAGCCGGCGCCCGGACGCGTCGCGCTGAGGCGACTGAACCGCCGCGAGTACGCCTACGCGATTCGGGATCTGCTCGCCCTCAACGTCGACGCCGCCAATCTGCTGCCCGAGGACAACGTTGCCGGCCACTTCGACAACAACGCCGAGGCCCTGCAGGTGTCGCCGGCATTCATCGACCAATACATCGATGCGGCGCGCCAGATCGCACAGGAAGCCGTCGGCAACCTCGACGCGCCACCGGTTACCACGACCTATGGCGACCCCGCCAACATGGTCATCTCCCTGCCGCCCAGAGGAGCTGACGGCACCGGCCGGCAGCAGCATTACCTGCCGGGCATGCCGTTCGGCACGCGCGGCGGGTTCATCGTCGAGCATAACTTCCCGGCCGACGGCGAATACGAACTGACGATCGGCGACATGGCGCTGGCGCGCGAAGCGCCGCGCATCGAGTTCGAGAACACGGTCGTCGCCCTGCTCGACGGCGAGGAGTTCTATCGCACCAATATCGGCGGCGAGGCCGATCACAAGGCCATCGATCAACGACTCGACCCTGCCGTCGAGGAAATCAACGGCCGGCTCAGGAAGATCCGCTTCTTCGCAACAGCAGGCCAGCATGAGCTCGCCGTCACTTTTGTCCATCGCAGCTTCGCCGAGAGCGACGAACGCCGGCGCACGACGGCGCTCGAAGGCGGCCAGGAACGCATCCAGGCAGCGCACGCGCTGGAGATCCGCGGGCCGCTTGCCGTGACCGGCATCAGCGACACGTCCCCGACCCGGCAGCGAATCTTCACTTGCCGGCCCGCCAATGAGGCCGGGGAGCGGCCATGCGCTGCCGAGATCGTCACCGACCTCGCCGCGAAAGCCTTCCGCCGCCCCGTCAACGACGCCGATCTCGACGGCCTCATGGCCTTCTATGACGCGGGCGCGACCGAGGCCGGTTTCGAACGCGGCGTGCGCGACGCGCTGAGCGCGATTCTTGCGAGCCCGCACTTCTTGTATCGGGCCGAGTCGGGGTCCGAGTCGGGCGCCGTCGCGCTGACAGATCTCGAGCTCGCCTCGAGGCTGTCGTTCTTCCTCTGGGCCAGCCTGCCGGATCAGGAGCTCATCGACCATGCGGTCGCGTCGCGTCTGAGCGATCCGGAAGTCCTCGAATCTCAGGTTCGGCGCATGCTGGCCGACGAACGCGCGCTGTCTCTCGTCGACGACTTCGCCTTTCAGTGGCTCGACGTCGCCAAGCTCGACGAGATCGTGCCGGACCGCGGTCAGTTCCCGCATGCGAGCGGCCTGCTCGATCCACGGGAGCTCATGAAGGAGGAGCTAAGGCTGTTTATCGACAGCGTGCTGCGCAGCGACCGCAGCATCGTCGACCTCATGACGGCCGAGCACACTTTCCTCAACGAGCGACTCGCGATGCTCTACGGCATCGAGAGCGTCAAGGGCGCCCGCTTCCGGGAGGTCGCGCTCGAGGAAGAGTCGCGTCACGGCCTGCTCGGCAAGGGCGCGATCCTGATGCTGACGGCCTATCCGAACCGCACCTCGCCGGTGCTGCGCGGCGCCTGGATACTCGAACGAATCGTCGGCTCACCGCCGCCGACGCCGCCGCCCGATGTGCCGAGCCTGGCCGAAAACACGCGCGGCGCCCCGGCGCGCACGCTCCGGGAGCGGCTCGAGCAGCATCGCGAGAACCCGACCTGCTATTCCTGCCATGCGCTCATGGACCCGCTCGGGCTCGCGCTCGAGAACTTCAACACCGTCGGCCAGTATCGCGAGCACGATCCGGATACCCGGACCCTGATCGACGCCTCGGGCGAGCTGCCGGACGGTTCACCGGTTACGGGCGCGCGTGATTTGCGCGGCGCTTTGGTCGCGGACCCCGAGCGCTTCGCCCAGACGCTGACGGAAAACCTCATTACCTACGCGCTTGGCCGGACCATCGACTATCGCGACATGCCGACCGTGCGGCGCATCGTGCAGGATGCTGCAAGCGATGATTTTCGGTTCGAATCGATTGTGCTCGGTATCGTTTCGAGCGATGCTTTCCGCCAGAGGGAAGCGCAAAGCCTTAACCTGGCGGCTGCTGACTAGCCGCATGCTGGAGGAATCACGCCGATGTTTCTGACCAAAAAACATTTGCCACGCCGAACGCTGCTCAAGGGTGCAGGCGCAACGCTCGCCCTGCCGCTGCTCGATGCGATGATCCCGGCGCGCACGGCCCTGGCGCAAACTGCCGCGGCCCAACGCACGCGGCTCGGTTTCGTCTATTTTCCGCACGGTGCGCTGCGGGACGAATGGGAGCCGAGGCAAACGGGCCGGAATTTCGACTTCCCGTTCATTCTCGAGCCGCTCGAGCCGCTGCGCGAGCACGTCACCGTCGTCAGCGGTCTGCGCAACAAGGGCGGTGAAAGCGCAAGCCCCCATGGAATCATCCAGGAGACCTGGCTCAACGCCTGCAGCCCACGCCGGCGAAGCCCGGAAACCGGCATCGGCGTCACCGTTGATCAGATTGCCGCACGCTATCTGGGTCAGGACACGCCGCTGCCGTCGCTCGAGCTCTGCGGTGAACCAGGCGGGATCATTTCCTGGCGCACGCCAGAACAGCCGCTGCCGATGGAGGGCAACCCCCGCAAGGTCTTCTATTCCATGTTCGGCCAGGGCGACACAGAGAGCGAGCGCCAGGCAATACGCAACACGACCAACAGCCTGCTCGATTACGTTCGCGATGCCACGGCCAGCCTCAATCGGCAGCTCGATGCGGCCGATCGGGCCAGGGTCAGCGACTACCTCGACTCGGTCCGCGAGATCGAGGTTCGCGTCCAGCGGCTCGAGCAGAGCTCGGCATCGATGGGCAAGCTGCCCGATGCGCCGATCGGCCCACCGGAGGACTTCGGGGAGTTGCTCGACATCCAGTTCGAGATGATCGCGCTCGCCTGGCAGACCGGTCGGACGGCCGTCGCCTCGATGAAAATGGTCGAGGAAGCCAGCATGCGGACCTACCCCAACCTCGGTGTTTACGAGGCATTCCACCCGACTTCGCACTGGGGCGGCTATCCCGAACGCGTCGCAAATCTCAGGCTGATTCAGAACTATCACACCACCGTATTCGCCAGGTTCGCGAAGCGCCTCAAGGAAACGCCGGACGGCGACGGCTCGCTGCTCGACCAGTCCATCATCCTGTTCGGCAGCAACATGGCCAACAGCGACGCGCACAACAACGACCCGCTGCCACAGGCACTGATCGGACGCGGTGGCGGCCTCAAGGGCGGACAGCATCTGCGCTACCCGCAGGACTCACCGCACGCCAACATCCTGGCGACGATACTCGAGCGTGCCGGCGTGCCGGAGCACGAGTTCGAGAACTTCTCCGACAGCACCGGCCCACTGTCCGAAGTCTGAGCATGGCCAGACGATCGTGCAGGGGGTTTGCGCTGGCTGCGCTGCTGATGGCGCTTGCCGGCGGCTACTCGCATGCGGCGCCGGAGTTCGACGGCGTCAACGACCGCGCACCCGACGGCAGCACGCCGCTGCAGTGGGCCGTGTTCGAGGTTGAAGTTGACGAGGTGCGGCGGCTGCTCGAGGCCGGCGCCGATGTTGCGCTGACCAACAACTACGGCGCCTCGGCCATGAGCCTCGCGGCCGAGATCGGCCACGCCGAGATCATCAGCCTGCTGCTCGAGGCCGGTGCCGACCCCGACTCGCCGAATCCCGAGGGCCAGACGGCGCTGATGTCGGTCGCGCGCACCGGCAAAGTCGACGCGGCCAGGACCTTGCTCGACCACGGCGCGTCGGTCGACGCCCGGGAAAGCTGGGGCGGCCAGAGCGCCCTGATGTGGGCCTCCGCCAGGCGGCATCCGGAGATGATGGCTCTGCTGATCGAGCACGGCGCCGACGCCAACGCACGCTCGACGCATCGCGACTACCAGCGTCACGTCACAGCGGAGGGCCGCCCGAAGAGCCTCGACAGCGGCGGGTTCACACCACTGCTCTATGCTGCCCGCGAGAACTGCATCGTATGCGTCGACGTGCTGCTCGCCGAGGGTGCGGACATCAACCTGCCTGACCCGGACGGCGTCTCGCCGCTGCATGTTGCGATCATGAATGCCAACTGGGACCTCGCCCGACAGCTGATCGAGGCCGGTGCCGACGTCAACCAGTGGGACATCTATGGCGCCGCGCCGCTGTTCACGGCTGTCGGCAATTACACCCGCACGGACGGCGGCCGCGGTTCGATCGACCCGATCAACCAGACCGACGGCCTGACGATCGTGCAAATGCTGCTCGACGGCGGCGCCAATCCCGACATGCAGCTGTTCTTCCGGCCGGCCGACGTGCGCGGCTCGACGAACACCCGAGGCTCGACGCCGCTGATTCGTGCAGCAAATGCCGGTGACCTGGAGATGGTCGAGCGGCTCATGTCTCACGGCGCGGACCCCACAATCTATATGGCCGACCGGCAGACGCCGATACACGCGGTTCTGGCGGGGCGGGCGTCCGAGGAGCGGGCGCTCGAGCTCATCCGTCTGTTCTACTCGGCGGGCACGGACGTCAACGTCGTCGCGCTGGTCAACCATCGCGAGGAAGTTCGCGGCGGCACGGCACTGCACTATGCCGTCCGCAAGCGGTATCAGGATGTCATCCGCGAGCTTGCATCCTACGGCATCGAGATGGATGCGAGGGATCAGGACGACCTGACCGCTCTCGATTACACGCGGTCGCGCGGCTTCATGCCATTCATGGCGCTGCAGACGCCTCAGTACGAGGAAGAAGCTGCCCTGCTCCGCGAGCTCGGCGCGACGGCCGAGATGGAGCGGGAACCCGTCTGGCCCGTGCTCGGCCCGCCGCAGGGCGTCTGGGCCGACATCTGGCCACTCGGTGAGCCGCGAGTCCATGACCCGATCTATACCCACTCGACGCTTCAGTAGCAGGATGCTGTCGCGCCGCAGCCTGATGGGCGCGGGCGCTTCGTCGCTCGCCACATCGCTGTTTCCAGGCGTCCTGACGCAGGCGCAAACGGCGGCGGGCGAAATCTCGGCGACCGACCTGGGCAACGGGCTCGCATTGCTCGAGGGCGCCGGCTGCAACGTAATCGCGATGCCCGGCGATGAAGGCGCGCTGATGATCGACGGCGGCCTCGCCGGGCACGCCCGCTCGTTGCTCAACGCTGTTTACGCCGCGACGGGCAACGACAGCGTGCATACGCTGATCAACACGCACTGGCATGCCGAGCAGATCGGCGCGAATGCGCTCGTCGGTCAGGCGGGCGGTCGGATCTTTGCCCACGAGAATACGCGGATCTATCTCGGCAATACGGTGTATCCCGAGAGCTTCGACACGAGCCGGAGCCCGCTGCCAGAAGTGGCCCGTCCGACCGAGACGACGCGCGGCGACGGCACGCTGCAGTTTGCCGGAACGCGGCTCGATTACGGCTATCTGCCCCAGGCCCATACCGACGGCGATCTCTACGTTCACTTTCCCGGCCTCGACTTGCTCGTCGCGGGCGGCGTCGTTTCGGGTGAAGAGTGGCCGCTGCTCGAAATCCGCAATGGTGCCTGGTTCGGCGGTCGCGTCCGCGCCCTGCAATGGCTGGCGCAACTTGTGGCGCCGGAAACGCGCGTCGTGCCGGCACAGGGACGCCTGCTGGCGGGCGTTGATGTCGTGCGCCTGCGCGACATCTACGACGAGCTGTTCGAGACAATGATCGGGTACATGAACCGCGGCTTCGGCCCCGAAGACGCGGCTGCCGACAACCCGCTCTCGGCCTACGAGTCTGAGTTTGGCGACGCTGCCGACTTTGTCTACGGAGCCTACCGCAGCATGCTGATCGCCTACGTGCCCGAATAGGCTACGGCGACTCGTCGTCCGGTTCGGCGAGCGCTTTGGCCAGGGCCATTAGATCCTCCTCGCTGAGCGCCGCAATCGGCACGATGTGATTGGCCTCGTTGCGAGTGATCGCCGCAATGGCCTCGGCCAGAGGCTCGACTTCCGCCTCCGCAAGACTCAGGCTGTCCCTGTGGCAGCCGAGGCAGCCTGCGACGACATCGTCTTCGAGGACCGGTCGGGAACGCGTGGCCGGCGCCTCGTATCGGGCGACGTTGCCGGTTACCGGCGCGCCGTCGCTCGGCGCAATACCTGCCTGGACGGCAACACCTGCCTGGAGCGCCACACCAAGCACCGCCACGCCCAGCGCAATCACAAGTCCGTTTGTCATCCGATCGACCTCCCGCTCTGATCTCTGCTGCTTCCGTGCCCGGTGATTCCAATGACCGGCACCGCTATTCTGCCGTGTCGTTGCCGCCGACGAACCAGGTGTCGCTACGCAAAGCCCGCAGCACGTCGCGGCGGGCAATGATCCCGATGAGCCGGCCGTCCTCGACGACCGGATAGCGTCGAAAAGGCGAGCTCACGAAACGCGCCGCGACGTCGACGAGGCTATCGTCCGGCCCAACCGTCTCGACGTCTTGCGTCATGAACTCGGCCACGCTGCCGCCACGCTCATCGAAGTAACCTGCGTTCAGCGCAACCTCGATGAAGTCACGCTCGGTCAGAATGCCGACAACGCGACGATCACCATCGACGACAATCGCGCCCGATATGTTGTTCTCCACGAGCATTCGCGCGACCGACATCACTTCGGTCTTGGGCCGGATCGTTATCGGGTCACTGACCATGTAGTCGCGCACTCGCAATGAAACGTTCACTCTACATCACTCCTGAGTCTGGCGCGGCCGCAGGCGCGTCGCTTTGCAGCGCTGCAGTGGCAGTCGGCCGATCGACAACCCGAGAACGGACCGCCATTGAGGGCAATTGCGCCGGCGAGCAACGCCATGGCCCCGACAAAAATCAGAAATGTCGCCACAATCATCATACGCTGCCAAAGTCGTCGAAATGGATTCTGTCTTCGGGCACACCGAGGTCCTCGAGCATCTGCGTGACGGCTGCGCTCATCAGGGGCGGACCGCAGAGAAAGTACTCCGCCTTCTCGGGTGCCGGATGGTTCTTGAGATATCGTTCGTAGAGGACGGTGTGAATGAAACCCGTCGCGCCCTGCCACTCACCCCCTGGCGGGGCGGACAGGGCGGACAGCCAGCGGAAATTGGGATGCGCCTGGGCCAGCGCATCGAATTCCTCGCGGTAACAGAGTTCCCGGACATCGCGCGCCCCGTACCAGAACCCGAGCTGCCGTCCCGTGCCGCGCCCGAGCTGATCGAGAATGATCGACCGGATCGGCGCAACGCCGGCCCCGCCGGCAATAAGCACCATCTCGCCCCCGCCGTCGGTCGCATGAAACTCACCGAAAGGTCCCGATATCGTCACGCGATCGCCGTGCCGCAGGCCGAAGATATAGGTCGACGCCTTGCCGGGGGGAGTGCCCGGCGGGGCGTCGGGCGGCGGCGCTGCGAAGCGCACGATCAATTGCGCGATATCGGACTCAGCCGGCGCATTAGCGAGCGAGTAGGCCCGCAAGACGGACTCGCTGGCGACCGACCGCTGCCCGAGCAGACCAACGCGACGCCAGTCGTCTACGACGGCCGAATCGATTACCTCCTCGCCCAGCGTGACGTCATGCGGCGGGGCTTCCAGCAGTACGTAATCGCCGGCTTCGAATTCCAGGCGTTCCCCCTCAGGCATTGCCAGGGTCAACTCGGTCAGGAACGGCGCAATGAATCGGTTCTCGCGCACGGTGCATTCCCAGCGGCCGGCCGCCAGAAGATCGCGGTCGACCTCGATGGCAAGATCCTCGCGCACGACGAACATGCAGGCGAGCCGCGCGCCCTCTGCGGCGTCCCGGCGACTGATATGGCTCGCCTCGGTCGGCAGCAAGGGCCGGCCTCCCTGCCGAACGATGACGCGGCACTGGCCGCAAGTGCCGCGACCGCCGCAGGCTGCCGGCAGGAAAATATCGTTTCGCGCCAGCGTTCCAAGCAAACGACCGCCCGCCGAGGCAGTCAGCCGGCGCTGGCCGTTGACGACGATCTGTACCATGCCGCCGGGCGCGAGCCATTGCCTGGCCGCCAGCACGAGCAGCGACAGCATAACGACGACGACCGTGAACACGACAACGGGAACGACGAGCTGAAGCAAACCGATACTCACCGGTCACCACTCGATGCCGCGAAAGCCAAGAAAGCCGAACGCCAGCAGCCCGGTAACGAGGAATGCGAGCCCGACACCGCGCAGGCCGACCGGCACGTCGGCGTAGCGCAGTCGCTCACGCAATGCCGCGAACAATAGGAGCGCAAGCCCCCAACCTGCCCCGCTGCCAAATCCGTAGGCGACGCTCTCGCCGAAGCCGTAGTCGCGCTGAACCATGAACAGCGACCCGCCGAGGATCGCGCAGTTGACGGTCAGTAGCGGCAGATAGATCCCGAGCGCAGCGTGCAGCCGCGGCGCGTATCGGTCGAGCGCGAGCTCGAGCACCTGAACGAGCGCGGCGATAACGCCCACAAACGTAATGAACCGCAGAAAACCGAGGTCGAGGCCGGCGAGACCGGCCCAGGCCAGCGCCCCGGGCGCCAGCAGGTATTCGAAGATCAGGTGATTCGTCGGCACCGTGATCGTCTGCACGGCGGTCACCGCGACGGCAAGCCCGATCGCCGTCGAGATTTTCTGGGACACCGCGATGTAGGTGCACATGCCAAGCAGGAAGCTGAGAGCCAGGTTCTCGACCAGCATCGCCCTGAGCACGACGGTGACAAGCTCAGCCACGGCGGGCTCCGATCCAGTTCAGGATCCAGACGAGAACGCCAATCAGAAAGAACGCGCTCGGCGTGAGCAGCATCAGCTCGTTGGTCCTGAACCAGCCGCCGGCCTCGGTCGTCGGCAGCACGGCAGCGCCGAGGAGCGTGCCGGAGCCGAGCAGCTCGCGAACGGCCCCGATGAGAACCAGTATCCAGGCATAGCCGAGCCCGTTCCCAATGCCGTCCAGCAGACTCGGCCAAACCGGGTTGTGCATGGCGAAACTCTCGACGCGCGCGAGAATGATGCAGTTGGTCACGATCAGGCCGACGAAAACGGAGAGCACGGCAGACACCTCGGGCGTGTAGGCCTGCAGGACGAGATCGACGACGATGACGGCGGACGCGATCAGCGTCATTTCGATGATCAGGCGAATCGAGCGCGGCATGCGCTTGCGCAGCAAGCTGACCGCGACATTGGCGAACGCAAGGACGGCAATGACGGCGCCGCTCATGACGAGCGCCGGCAACAACGAGCTCGTCACGGCAAACGCCGAGCAAAGACCCAGTATCTGCACCGAGATCGGATTGTTCCCGACGACTGGGTCGACCAGAACCCTTCGGGCGGAGCGCAGGCTGGGCGATGAGACGGCCATCGCTAGCGCCCGCCCTCGCGAAGCCACTCCAGGAAAGGCGCATAGCCGTGCTCTGAGAACCAGTAGCCGATGGCATTGCCTACCGCGTCGACAGTCACCGTTGCGCCCGTAATCGAATCGACACCGAACTCCGCCGACTGCGCCGCAGCTTCCCTGCCAATCCGAAACCTGAGCTCGCCCGTCTCGTCGTAGAGTCGCTTGCCACGCCAGCTGCCGCGCCAGTCACTGCGCTCGATCCGATCGCCGATACCGGGCGTCTCACCGTGCGCATAGAACGAGATGCCGCCGATCGTTGAAGAGTCCGGTTCGAGCGCGATCACGCCATGAATCGTAGACCACATGCCGCGCGCGTAAAACGGCACGACGATCCGCTCGATCCGATCCACATCGCGCAACAGGTAAACCGGCGCGAATCGAGGCCGCGTCTCGAGTCCCGCCGAGTCGAGCGACGCGGGAATCGGCACGAGCCTGCCCGGATCATCGATCGCAGCGCGGAAATCCGCGCTCACGGCATCCGCCGCGTCAGTCAATTGCCCGGACTCCAGGTCAACCACGCGTGCCTCGAGCTCGAGAAATGCGTTGACCACGGCGCGATCGTCCCAGTCGAGGTCCGCTGCCAGCAGCCCAGCCACCTCGACGACGGCGCGGTTGAAATCGATGGCTTCATAAGCGAGCACGACCGGCCTCAGGAAATAGACCGCCGTCGACACCATCAGCGAGCAGAAGAACGCGACACCGGCCGCGAATGCAATCGTTGCAGTCTTGCTTTCTCTCGCCTCGTTCATGATCGAGTCACGATTCCTGAGCCGCGGCGCTGCAATTGCAGCGCGATATGATCGAGCAGCGGCGTGCACAGGCCGGCCAGCATGAAGGCGTACAGCGTGCCTTCGGGATGCTCGGCGTTAAGCGTGCGCAACATGACCAGCAACACGCCAGCCAGAGCACCGTGCAACAGACGACCGCCGGGCGTCATGGCCTGACACGAAGGATCGGTCGCAATAAAGGCGAGCACGAAAGCGAAGCTACCGGCGACGAGATGCCAGTGCCATGCGAGTGCCGCCGACTCGTCGCTGCCGACAAACATCGTCGCGAGCCAGACGCCAACGCAGGCCGCGAGCAGCGTTCGCCACGACGCCCAGCCGCGCAGCACGAGGTATGCGCCGCCACCGAGACAGGCAACAGCCGACACCGCGCCAACGGCACCGAGCTCACGTCCGAGCGCGAGATCTACCCATGACAGGCCGGCTGCCGTCAGTGCCGCGCTGCCTTCGTCGCCGAGCAGCGTCCAGCTGGCGACGACATCGTGCCCGGGAAGCCAGCCGCCGACCCCGAACAGATCCGGATAGGCAATGGTCAGAAACAGGACCCCGAGCAGCACGGGGCTGACGGGATAACGACCGGTTCCGCCAAAGATCTGGCTGCCGAATACCATGCCGAAGCTGATACCCGCCGCCGCGGCCCAGAGCGGCATCGCGCCCGGCAACAGAGCGGCGAAGAGCCAGCCGGCCAGAAACCAGCCGGGGTCAACCGGCCGCTGGCGCAGCCGGGCAAAGGCGAGCGCCCAGATCCCGCTCGTCAGCAACGATACACCGAGCAGCGGCCCGAAGATCGACAGGCCGAGCCCGAAACTCGCTAGCCAGTGGGCAGCCGCCTGAGCCGTGTCCCCTGACGCCTGCAGGCCCACCTGCACGCCGAGGTTCCAGATGCCGATCAGCACCGCCGGCAGGGAAGCGAGC
>DATCZB010000317.1:0-3461 GCA_036526155.1 Gammaproteobacteria bacterium | reverse complement strand
AAAAGGGCATCGAGATCAAGGACCGCGACCAGGCGCTGCACGTGCTGGCGGAGTGGAATCTCGGCAAACCGGAGTGGCAGCACTTCTACTCGCCGCACCTGAAGAGCGAGATGATGCTGCGCATCTGCAGAGAATGGAAAGTGGATGGGGTGCTTCTGCACTACAACCGCGGCTGCGAAGGGCTTAGCCTCGGCATCGCTGAGAACCGTCTGGCCTAACCTCGACTGGTGGCAGAACTTCGAGAGCGAGGGGCTGTCCCGGATCATCGAGACCGTCAAGACCAACAACTTCGGTTACGCCAACAACGTTCGCAACCTGCAGGCGGCGCAGATTCAGCTGCGCGACGCCGGGTTCGAGTTGTGGCCGACGCCCGTCATATCGGTCGGCACGGGCACCTCGACATCGGAGACCCGGTTCGACGACGGCGGGTCGGTTTCAGGTGGGTCGAGCGGGCCGTTCGAGCTGACCGCCACGGCGAGCTACGGCAACATTCTGAGCAAGCCGCTCAACTACGACCGGGCCGTCAACGATTACGAGTCGCGCCTGGCGCAGGTCGCCGACGTGGCGCTGAATACGCTGGGGACGGCAGCGTCGACCTACTTCCAGCTGCTGTTCACCCGCGACCAGATTGAGGCGACGCGCCAGAACCTCGAGAACGCCGCCCAGATTCTCGAGTTCACGCAGGCTCGCGTCGACGCCGGCGTCGAGATCCCGATCAACCTGCTGAATCAGCAAATTGTCGTCGAGAACATTCGCAATCAGCTGACGAGCCAGATCCAGAACGATTTCGCTATTCGGGCGTCGCTCGCGCTGCTGATGGGTCGCGGCGTGCAGGGATTCGATGTCGACAGCCGGACGCTCGAAGGCATCATCGTGCCGTCGGTGCAGCCCGGCCTGCCGTCGGAGCTGCTCGTCCGTCGGCCCGATCTCGTGCAGGCGGAGCTGAATCTGCGCAATGCGGCAATCAATGTCGACATTGCCCGGCTCGCGTTTTTCCCATCGATTTCGCTCAACGCGAGCGCGAGCTCTTCGAGTCCGGCGCTGATCAACCTGATCTCGGACCCGGCAACTACGACGGTCAGCCTATCCTCGAGTCTCGTCCAGACGCTGCTCGATAATGGCGGGCGCAGGCGAAATGTCGAGCAGGCAGAGCTCACGCTCGAGTCGGCGCTCGCGAGCTATCGCCAGTCCGTGATCGCCGCTCTCAACGACATCGAAGTGCAGCTCAACAACATTCAGCTGATTCGGGATCAGGGCGTTGTCACCGAGCGCAATCTCGAGTCCGCCCAGGAGCAGTTCCGCCTCGCGGAGCTGCGCTATGAGCAGGGCGTCGCCAACTTTCAGACCGTGCTCAATGCGCAGGATTCGCTGTTCAGCTCGCGCAACGCCGTGCTCAATAACCGGCTGTCGCAGCTCAACGCGATCATCAGCTTCTACCAGTCACTCGGCGGCGGCTGGGAAGCCGGCGAGATCCTGATTCAAACGCCCGAGTACGCGGCCGTCCAATAGCGCCTTCGGCGCTCGACCAAGCGGTGGCGTGGTCGGGAGCGTCTGTTTCCGGCAGCGGAAATCGATCGTCTACCAGTCCGTCGAAGTCGTAGCCGAACAGCTCGAGATCCCGCGCCCAGTGCTCTGCGACCCTGTCCCGCGTCGAATCATCATAGAACTCGCGGTAGTCGCGGCGGGTAAAGCGACCGACATCGGGCAGCGGAGCCAGCTCAACGCGTAGCGAAGCGAAGATGCGCCTCGCGTCCTGTTCCAGGCGCTCGAAACGCCCGATCAGATCGACGAGCAGTGAGCCATGCCGGTCGAGCACGTACGGATGCAGAGCGCGCTTGCGCCGGCGAATCTCCCAGTCGACATAGTCGCCAAATCCAGGCATTGCCGAGACCTTTTCGTGGTGGCGGTGATTCGGGCTCTGCAGCACGAGCTCGTAGAGCGATACGAGCCAGCTGAACGGGTTTCTGACGAAGGCAATTTTGCGGTAAGTGCTGAAGGTTTCCTGGGGAAGCAGGCGTCGGACGTGCGCCGCCTTTTCGTGGGCGCGAAAGTACGTCTTCTCGATCGGGCGGCGAAACAGAAACAAATACTTGCTGGCGAGCTTGTTCAGCGCCGTGGGCCGGGCCCGCACGAACAGCGAGTCGTCGAGCGCGGCAATCACGCTGCTGCCGCCCGTGCGCGGCAGGTGCAGCAGAATGAATTCTTTCGAGCAGGAAATTCTCACGGCAGGGTTTCGCGCGAACCGAGACCAGTATACCCGCCGCCCTGTCTGAAACGGCGACAGCGCCGGCCTTGCGGCATTCCGAGTTGACCAGGCGGCTGCGGTGGCGGCTCTAACTGCGATAGACTGACCGGATATTTCAAATCCAGAGTGAAAGACTGTGAATCGATCTCTCAGAGTTTCCGCCCTTGCCGCCGCTCTCGTTCTTGCAGGCTGTTCCGCGCCCGACTCGGACCCCGCCCGGGCTTCAGCAGCGGCGCCTTCGAGTCCGGAGCCCGCAGCGACATCGAGCCCCGAGAGCGTCGACTTTGCCGCCGTCGCCGCCGAAGAGGCTGCGCGGACCATGGCGATGTCGGATTTCAGCGCCGACTCGGGTGCCGACTGGGAGCATCCGGTCACGCCCTGGGGCGATCCGGACCTGCGCGGAACCTGGCCGATCAACCACCTGACGGGTGTGCCGCTGCAGCGCGATCCCGCGCTGGGTGAGCGCCGCTACCTCAATGAGGAGGAAATGCAGGAGCGGGTAGACGCTTACGGCGAGCGCAGTGAGCGCCTCGGCAACGAGGTCGAAGGCAACCAGCTTGGCATGGGCCACTGGGTCGAGTGGGGCCAGCTCAACAATATTGCTTCCCTGATAATCGATCCGCCGGATGGGCAGCTGCCGGCGCTGACCGAGGAGGGCGAGCGCCGCCGGGCGCTGATGCGCAGCGGCTGGATGGAAGACATTCCGTTCGACCATTACAACGATTTCGACAACTGGGATCGCTGCATTACGCGCGGGCTGCCGGCATCGATGCTGCCGTCCTATTACAACGCGGGTATTCAGATTCTGCAGTCACCGGGCTATGTCGTGATTCGGCTCGAGATGATTCACGAGGCGCGAATCGTGCCGGTTGACGGTCGGCCGCAGGTCGACGAGGGCAGCAAGGCCTGGCTGGGCTACTCGAACGGCCGTTGGGAGGGCAATACGCTCGTCGTCGAGACGACCAACTTCAACGGTCGCGGCAGCTCGACGAATATCCATACGATCGGTTCGCCACCCTATAACAACACGCCGATCAGCCACGAGTACGTCCTCACCGAAAGGTTCACCCGCACCGGGCCGAACACGATGACCTATCAGGCGACCGTCCACGATCCGGTGATCTGGACTGCGGACTGGACGGTAGAGCTGCCCTGGGTTCTCGACAACGACTACCGGTTCTTCGAGTACGCCTGTGCCGAGGACAACGTGATGATT
>DATCZB010000316.1:0-2842 GCA_036526155.1 Gammaproteobacteria bacterium | reverse complement strand
AGTTCGTGCCGATGGCAACGCTCTGTCGCGACACGCTTTGCGCCACTTTCAGCGGTCTGTCCAAAGTCTATCGGGCTTGCGGCTACCGCGTCGGCTGGGTCTCGTTCAGTGGCGCCGCGGATCGATCCGAGTCCTACCTGAACGCACTGGACCTGCTTGCCGCGTTGAGGCTCTGCAGTAACGTCCCGGGTCAATGGGCGGTGCAGACGGCGCTTGGCGGTTATCAGAGCATCGCCAAGCTGTGCGCGCCAGGTGGACGTCTCTATGAATCGAGACAAGCCATCATCGATGCGACGAACCGGAGCAGGTTCCTGAGCCTCGTTGAGCCGCGCGGGTCGATGTATGCCTTCATCGGAGTCAACGCGTCGCTGATTCCCGGCTTTGACGATGAAGCCTTTGCGCTCGAACTGCTCGAGCAGCAGCACGTGCTGATCGCGCCGGGGTCGAGCTTCAATACCGACTATCGGAATCACTTCAGGATTACGACCCTGCCGACGCCGGATCAACTCGGTGACGTCTTTACTCGTATCGATACCGTTCTCGAACAGCAGGCAGCCCGCGGCAGCAGATTAGAAGTTGCTCAATAATCCAGTTATAAATATCTGATCCTAAATGTATTTAGATCGGATATCGGAGCAAGATCCCGGTACTCCGCTGATCGTTCGCGATTCCCTGGCCCGGCAGCAGTGGGAGGCCGCCATTGCCGCCATTCACGCCTCGGATCAGGCGTCGGCCTGGCCTTCGAGACGCGTCCTGACGCGGTCGAACTGGCTCCGGTCGTGCTGGGAGTCCGCTGCCGCCGCCGGCGCGTTGGAGCGCAATCGCTTCGTTCTGAGTCCGCAGCAGGCCGACCGGCTATGGCGCAGGGTCGTCGAGGAGTCCGACATCGGCAAGACGCTCGTCGGCAGCAAAGGTGTCGTGCATTGGGCGAGATCGGCGCGCCAGCGGCTGCTCGAGGCCGGCCTCGACCCGGGCAGGCAGGGCGGCGCAGCCTGGGACCATGATGCCGGTGTCTTCCTCGACTGGAATCGCGGCTTCGAGCGGCACCTCAACCGGAATGACTGGATCGACCCGGATGCCTTGCTGTTCCGCGTTAACAGGCTACCGGTGGCTGGCCTGGCCCACGACGTGGTACTGCTGGACCCGGCGCCGGCTTCGGTCGAGGCGCGACGGCTGGTCACGCGCTGGGAAGCGGCCGGCTGCAAGATTGTGCAGCTCGAACCTACGGGCGGGCCCGCCGTGCACCAGCAGCTGCTCGTGGAGGATCCATTCGACGAGCTGGCGCGGGCAGCCGAGTGGGTCGCTCGGAATCTCGATGAGCACCCCGATCGGCGCTATGCCATCGTCGTGCCGGAGCTCGAAGCGAGGCAGGACGAGCTCAGATCGTTCTTCGGCGACCGCCTGGGATCGGAACGCCTGAGCTCGACCAGCAGCATGCCGCTTGCCGGCATCGGGATCTGTGGCGCGGCCCTCAATGCCATCAGCCTGCTTGCTCCCGGCGCCGACTTCGATGTGCTGAGCCGCTGGCTCAGAAGCCCGTTTTTTGTCGGCGAGGATGTGGACCGCGAGCGGGCTGCAGCAGCGCTGGAGATTGATTTGCGGGGCGAACCACGGGCGCAGCAGGACCTCGCGGCTGCCTGGCGCCGGCATGGTCTCAGAGAGCTCGTGGCGAAGCGGCTGCCGCATGCAGCACGCCAGCTCGACAAAGCGTGGTCGCAATTGCCTCGACGGGCCACGCCCACAACCTGGACCGCCATTTGGCAATCCTGCCTCAAGGCCCTGAGCTGGCAAGGGCTGGAAAGTGGGCTTCCCGATGTTGTTCAGCACGCGTGGGACAACGTCTGGGCCAGATTTTCCGAGCTGACGCCGGTGACCGGCGCGATCAGCCAGGAACTCGCGCTCAGCGATTTGCTCGCAATCGCAAGCGCCGAGGGCGTTTACGAGCCCGCACCGCTCAGCGGCCTGCTGCTGGCGAGTCAGATCGACCAGATCGGACCGGGCTTCGCCGGCGCCTGGATCACCGGCTTCACCGATGCTGCCCCGTATGCGGCAGCCAGCGCCAATCCGCTGCTGCCCTGGTCCGTGCAGGCCGCCCATCGGCTGCCGGGAGCGGCGCCGGAAGTCGATCTCCAGGCCACGATCGACGCGCTCAAAGCCCTCATAGCGCGTGTTCCCGAGGCCATATTCAGTTGCCCTCGCCATGTTGGCGATCAACCCCAGACGCCGTCGCCGCTGCTGGACGGCTGGCGGAGCGTCGCCGCTGAAGATGCGCGCGCCGAGTCACCGGCTGGTTTCGCCGCAAGTCGTATAGGGGCGCGCCAATGGCGGGTCGAAGCCGATACGGCCCCCGCGCTCGGGTCGAGCGTCATACCAGGCGGCACGCGCACACTCGACCTGCAGGCGGTATGTCCGGTCAAGGCCTTCATCGAGTCCCGTCTCGGTGCCAGGCGACTCGAGGCGCCGGTCCGCGGGCTCGATGCAAGATTGCGCGGCATCCTGGTCCATCGCGTGCTCGAGTTGTTGCTCGATCCTCGAGACAGCAGCCCGCCAGACTCCAGGGTAGACCGTTCCATTAGCCGGGCATTCACAGAGATCGTCGGCGCAGGGAGCCGGAGCTGGCAGACCCAGGTCGATGCCGAGAGGGCCCGCCTCGAAGCCGTGGTGGCCCAGCTGCTCGAATCGGAGACCCGGCGCGCGCCGTTCGAGACGATCGCGGTCGAGCAACGAACGGAAATCGAAGTTGCGGGCGCGACTATCCGCTGCCGCATCGACCGAATCGATCGTATGACGGACGGGCCGAAACTCGTCATCGACTACAAGACGGGGCGTGCGCAGTCGAACC
>DATCZB010000315.1:0-3333 GCA_036526155.1 Gammaproteobacteria bacterium | reverse complement strand
AGACGTCCCTCGGCAAGCAGAATGATGCTCTTGCCCTTCTTGGTGTGGATCTGGTCGACCTGCGGCTTGATGCTCGTCCACTTGTACTTCTTCATCTTCTCGACCTGGATCTCGTTGTCGAAATGGCCGATGTTGCAGACGATCGCCTTGTCCTTCATTTGCAGCATGTGTCTTTCGGTGATGACGTCGACACAGCCCGTCGTGGTCACGAAGACGTCGCCGATCTTGCAGGCCTCTTCCATCGTCATAACGTCGTAGCCTTCCATCGCAGCCTGCAGTGCGCAGATCGGGTCGACCTCGGTCACGATGACGCGTGCCGACTGGGCGCGCAGCGACTGCGCCGAACCCTTGCCGACGTCACCGTAGCCTGCGACGACGCCGATCTTGCCGGCGAGCATGACGTCGGTGGCGCGATTGATCGCGTCGACGAGCGAATGACGGCAACCGTAGAGGTTGTCGAACTTCGACTTGGTCACCGAGTCGTTGACGTTGATGGCCGGGAACAGCAGGTGGCCCTTCCGCTCCATCTGGTACAGGCGATGCACGCCCGTCGTGGTCTCCTCGGACACGCCGCGAATCTCGGAGGCCATGCCTTCGAAGCGCTTGCGGTCGGCCTTCAGCGACTTCTTGAGCTGAGCATAGAGGATCTCCTCCTCCTCGCTGCCCGGCTTCTTGTCGAGCACGGTCGGATCGGTCAGCGCCTGGGTCGCGAGATGCACGAACAGCGTGGCGTCGCCGCCATCGTCGAGAATCATGTTCGGGCCGGTGCTGTTGCCCCAGTCGAGCGTGCGATCGATGAACTCCCAGTACTCCTTGAGTGTCTCGCCCTTGTAGGCAAACACCGGCGTGCCGTTGGCAGCGATCGCCGCCGCAGCCTCGTCCTGCGTCGAATAAATGTTGCAGCTGGCCCAGCGGATCTTCGCACCGAGCGCCTCGAGCGTCTCGATCAGAACGGCGGTCTGCACCGTCATGTGCAGCGAACCGGTGATACGGGCGCCCTTGAGCGGCTGTGAGGGCCCGTATTCGTCGCGGGTCGCCATCAGACCAGGCATCTCCTCCTCGGCCAGCTCGATTTCCTTGCGGCCGGCCGCGGCCAGCTTGATGTCTTTGACGAAATAGTCAGCCTTCTTCCTACGAGCTGCCTTTTTCTTCGTTGCCATTCTTAAGTACTCCTGCTTCTAGATTGAGCGATCGAAAGCGGCCTGGAACCGCTCCTTGAATAGATCCATGGTGAATGAGTGATTCTGCGTTCCGTGCTGCTCGATCTTGATTGCGCCCATCAAGCTCGCAATGCGGCCAGTGGTCTCCCAATCCATCTGGTTGAGGAGGCCGTGCAGCAAACCCGCTCGGTAAGCATCGCCGCAGCCGGTCGGATCTTCGACCGATTTCGGCGTAGCCGTCGGAATTTCGTGCACACCGTCCCTGGTGTGGATCAGTGATCCCTCACCGCCACGAGTTACGATAAGGGCCTCGGTGCGCGACGTCACGTCGGCGACGTCCCAACCCGTTCGGTCCTTGAGCAGCTGCCATTCATAGTCGTTGACCGTGACCCAGGTGCACTGGTCGATGAAGCGCTTGAGGTCGTCGCCATCGAACATCGGCAGCCCCTGACCCGGATCGAAGATGAAGGGGATGCCGGCTTCGGCAAACTGCTCCGCGTGCTCGATCATGCCGGTCCGGCCATCGGGCGAGACCATGCCGACCGCGACGCCCTCGGCGTCGCCGACCTTGTTGGTCTCGGCAAAGTTCATCGCGCCGGGGTGGAAGGCCGTGATCTGGTTGTCGTCGAGATCCGTGGTGATGAACGCCCGCGCGGTGAATACGTCGTCGAGCACCGTGATGTGATCCTGCCGGACGCCCTTTTGCGACAGCCAGTCCGTATATGGGGCGAAGTCCTGTCCAACCGTCGCCATCGGCAAGGGGTCATCGCCGAGCAGCTTCATGTTGTAGGCAATATTGGTGGCGCAGCCGCCGAACTCGCGACGCAGCCTCGGCACGAGGAAGGCAACGTTCAGGATGTGAATCTTATCCGGGAGGATGTGATTCTTGAACGAATCCTCGAAGACCATGATGTTGTCGTAAGCAGCGGAGCCGCAGATCAGCGCTGTCATTCAACTCTCCAAAACGGATTCCAAGCCTATCGGGGTCACACCCCTTTTTCGAAAAAGGGGTCTGACCCCATTTCCGCCAATGCCGAGATGGGGTCAGAGCACGGGCTCTGACCCCTCTCGCGAACTACTTGCAGGCCGCCTTGAGCGCCGCTGCCCGGTCGGTCTTCTCCCAGCTGAATTCCTTGCGACCGAAGTGGCCGTAGGACGCCGTCTTGCGATAGACGGGCTTCAGCAGGTCGAGCATCTTGACGATGCCGTACGGGCGAAGGTCGAAGTTTGCGTTGACCGCCTTGACGATCTTCTCTTCCGGCACCTTGTTGGTGCCGAAGGTCTCGACCGTGACCGACGTCGGCCTGGCGACGCCGATGGCGTAAGACACCTGGACCTCGCAGCGATCGGCGAGCCCGGCCGCGACAACGTTCTTGGCGACATACCGCGCGGCGTAGGCAGCCGAGCGATCGACCTTGGACGGGTCCTTACCCGAGAACGCACCGCCGCCGTGGCGAGCCATGCCGCCGTAGGTATCGACGATGATCTTGCGCCCGGTCAGGCCGCAGTCACCCATCGGCCCACCGACGACGAATCGACCGGTCGGGTTGATGTGGTACTTGGTCCGCTTGGAAATCCACTTCTTCGGAAGCACGGGCTTGATGACGAGCTCCATGATGGCTTCCTTGAGGTCCTTGAGGCTGATATCAGCGGAGTGCTGCGTCGACAGCACGACGGCCTCGATACCGACCGGCTTGTCGTTCTCGTAGCGGAAGGTCAGCTGGCTCTTGGCGTCGGGGCGCGCGAAATCGAGCTTGCCCGTCTTGCGCAGCTTCGCGTGCTTTTCGAGCAGGAGGTGCGAATAGATGATCGGGGCCGGCATCAGCGTCGGCGTTTCCTTGGTCGCGTAGCCGAACATCAGGCCCTGGTCGCCGGCACCCTGATTCTCGGGCGACTTGCGGTCGACGCCGCGCGCGATGTCGCGCGACTGCTTGCCGAGACCGTTGAGCACGGCACAGGTGTTGCCGTCGAAGCCCTTGTCGGAGTGGTCGTAACCGATGTCCAGCACGACGTCGCGAACGATTTCCTCGACCTCGATCTGGGCGTTGGTCGTGATCTCACCGGCAACCATCACGAGGCCGGTCTTGGTCAGCGTCTCACAGGCGACCCGGCTGCTCTTGTCCTGAGCGATGATCGCGTCGAGGATCGCATCCGAAACCTGGTCTGCCATCTT
>DATCZB010000314.1:0-2366 GCA_036526155.1 Gammaproteobacteria bacterium | reverse complement strand
TTGTCGCGCAGCACCGTCGCAAACTGACCGTTGTTCATCTCCGGCACCACGACGTGCTCGAACTGCCCGAGCAGCTCGGCCATGTTCTTGGGCAGCGGCATCAGGTGCCGAACGTGAATGTGGCTGACGGCGGGCTCAGTGCGTTGCAGGTGCCTGACCGCCTGATAGATCGCGCCATAAGTCGAGCCCCAGCCCACCACGGCCACCTTGCCCTGATCCGGGCCGCGCTCGACCGTCTGATCCGGGATGAAGTCGGCAACCCGTGCGACCTTCTCGGCGCGAAGTCGGGTCATGGCCTGATGGTTGTCGGCGTCGTAGGAAATGTTGCCGGTCTTGATGTCCTTCTCGAGCCCGCCAATCCGATGCATGAGATCGGGCGTGCCCGGGGCAACCCATGGCCGCGCCAGCGTCGCGGGGTTGCGCTGGAACAATCCATCCAGGCTGGCCGGCGGCGATTCGGTCTCGATCGGTTCGAAATCGCTGACTTTCGGCAGGCACCAGGGCTCGGCGGCGTTCGCGAGATAGCCGTCGGTCAACAGGAACACGGGTGTCATGTGCCGCAGCGAAATCCTCACCGCCTCGATTGCCACATCGAAGCAGTCCGCCGGCGACCGTGAGGCGATGACGGGCAGCGGCGCATCAGCGTTGCGCCCGTAAACGGCGAGGTAGAGATCGGACTGCTCAGTCTTGGTCGGCAACCCGGTCGAGGGGCCGCCGCGTTGCGAGTCGACGATGACGAGCGGCAATTCGGCGTTCATCGCGAGCCCGATGGCCTCGGTCTTGAGCGCAATACCAGGGCCCGAGCTCGACGTCACGCCGATCGCTCCGCCGTAAGAGGCGCCAATCGCGGCGCAAGCGGCGGCAATCTCGTCCTCGGCTTGGAAGATACCAACCCCGAGCTCGCCCATGCGCGCCAGCTGATGCAGCAACGGCGACGCCGGCGTGATCGGGTAGGAGCAGAACACCAGCGGCCGGTCGGCCAGCTCGGCAGCAGCGGCAAGACCGAGCGCCAGCGCCTCGCTGCCGCGCACGCCGCGGTACTCGCCCGGGTCGAACTCGGCCGCATCGGTTGTCAGCTGCGGCAATGCGGCCGCGAGCTCTGCCGTCTCGCCGTAAGCGTGGCCGGCGTGCAGGGCTGCGCGATTGGCGGCCAGTACCTGCTCGTTTTTCGCAAACTTCTTTTCCAGCCATTGCTCGATGACGTCGACGTCACGGCCGAACATCCACTGCACGAGGCCGAGCGCCCAGAAGTTCTTGCAGCGTCCCGCGTCGCTCTTACTGAGCCCGACAGGCTTGACCGCCTCGAGCGTCAGCTCGCTCATATCGACGTCGACCAGCTGAAATGTCGACAGCTCTCCACTCTCGCGCGGATCCTCCGCGTAACCTGCCTTGGCCAGGTTGCGCTTGGTGAAGCTCGCCGAATTGACGATGATCAGCGCGCCATCCTCGAGCAGCGACAGGTTGACCTTCAGCGCAGCGGGATTGAACGCGACGAGGACCTTCGGCGCGTCGCCGGCCGTCGTGATCGGCCGCGCGCCGAGATTGATCTGATAGGCGGAGACGCCGAACGTGGTCCCGACCGGTGCGCGAATCTCCGCCGGATAATCCGGAAAAGTCGCAAAATCCCGGCCAGACAGGGCCGTCGAGGCCACAAACTGGGTTCCCATAAGCTGCACGCCGTCGCCGGAATCACCGGCAAACCGGACCACAACCGATTCAGCACGCAAATTGTCGCTCGATTCCATAGACTCCGGGCTCATTCAAATCCCCCCGCCGGGCGGCCGGGCGAAGCGTTCTCTGGGACAGACGAATGCGCTTACGGCCGTAACTGCACCGCAAAGTTGCGTGATAGTATACCTCGCCCGCCCGCGAGAATAGACAGCGCAACGGCATAAGCATATTTCATGGATCGAAAGGATTGTCCGGCAGGACAGCGCCAGGTTGATGCCCAAAGTCACTTTTCTGCAGAGGGACGGCACCCCGTCCGAGGTCAACGCCGCAGTCGGCGATTCCGTCATGGAGACGGCAATCGACAACGACATCGAAGGAATCGTCGCTGAATGCGGGGGTGCCTGCTCCTGCGCTACGTGCCATGTCTATGTTGAAAATGATTGGCTTGATAAGCTGCCCCCTCCGGACTCACTGGAGGACGGGATGCTGGATTGCGTGATCGACCGCCGGCCCAACAGCCGGTTGAGCTGTCAGATCAGAGTCAGCGATGAGATCGACGGGATCGTGGTGCGCGTTCCCGCTTCACAAATCTGAGAGGACTAACAAGAGATGACTTTTCTCGTGCTCGAAAGCTGCATCAGGTGCAAGTACACGGACTGCGTCGAGGTCTGCCCCGTGGATTGTTTCCACGAGGG
>DATCZB010000313.1:0-2331 GCA_036526155.1 Gammaproteobacteria bacterium | reverse complement strand
GCTGGCTATGCGATCGAAGAGAACCAGGCGCAATCGATCGACAACAACCGGCAGGTGCTCGAGCAATGGGAGGACTCTGCGCGCGTGTTTCTGCCTAACCTCGACGAGATCGGTCTGCCGGCAGGCCCACAACCCGGGGAGCTGTTTCGGCAGCCCGATTTGCACGCGACGCTGACCAAGCTGATCGAGACCGAGCGCGCGGCGCTGGCTGACGGCAAGTCGCGCAGCGAGGCGATCATGGCGGCAAACGATCGCTTCTACCGGGGCGACATCGCGGCTGAGATCGTTCGCGGCGTCCGCGCGGCGGGCGGCCTCTTTACCGAAGAGGATCTGGCGAACTGGCGGGTGCATATCGAGGAGCCGGTTAGCACGAGCTACAAGGATATCGACGTCTACAAGCTGACGCATTGGGTTCAGGGCCCCGTCATGCTGCAGACACTCAACCTGCTCGAGCCGCTCGATGTGGCCAGCCTGGGACACAATTCGCCGCGCTATATTCATGCGCTCTATCAGACGATGAATCTCGCGTTCGCCGACCGCGACTTCTACTACGGCGACCCGTATTACCCGCCCGAGGAGCCGATTCGCGGGCTGTTGTCCAAGGCCTATGCGGCCGAGCGAGCCAGGCTGATCCAATGGGAGAGCAACGATCCGACGGTACGGCCGGGCGATCCGTACCCGTATCAGGGCGATTCGAACCCGTTTCCCGAGCTCCTCGATGCCTGGGAGCCGCGCATCCAGACGCGCCGGCAGGCCAGCCTGCCCGGGCGGAACGGTGAGCTCAGCGAGGACGAGGGATTTCTGGCCGGCACAACATCGGTGCAGACGGCCGATGCCGAAGGCTGGCTCGTCTCGATCACGCCGAGCGGCGGCTGGCTGCCGGCATTCGTGGCCGGCCGAACGGGAATCGGCCTGTCGCAGCGGATGCAGAGCTTCGACATGAGCCCCGAGCACAATCCGTATAACGTGCTTGCGCCCGGCAAGCGCCCGCGTGCCACGCTGAGCCCGAGCATCGCGCTCAGGGATGGCGAGCCGTTCATGGCGTTTTCGGTTCAGGGCGGCGATTCCCAGGATCAGAACCTCGTGCAGTTCTTTCTCAATGTCGTCGAGTTCGGCATGGATGTGCAGCAGGCGACCGAGGCGGCAAACATCAACAGCTATCAGATGCACAGCTCCTTCGGGGCCAAGCGCAGCGAGCCCGGTCGTCTCGTGCTGCGAGCGGACACTCCGGCATGGATACAGCGGCAGCTGTTCGAGATGGGTTACGCCGTCGAGCTCTGGGAACAGACCTCGGGACCGATCACCGCAATACTGGTCGACGAGGAAAGCGGCACGTTCTGGGGTGGCGCGAGCGATTACGGAGACGATTACGGCATCGGCTGGTAACGTCTGAGGGGGGACGGTGGCTTTTCTGGAGTGGCTTCAATATACGCCTCTGGCGAGTTTCGTCGCCGAGACGCTCTGGGCTTATCCACTGTTCGAAACCCTGCATACGCTTGGGATGGCGCTGCTCATGGCGGCACTTGGCCTCATCAACCTCAGGGTTCTGGGCTTCAAACCCGAGTTGCCGATTTTAGGGACGCTCGACTTCCTGCCGCTGGCCTGGATCGGGTTCACCGTCAATCTGATCTCCGGTCTCGCGCTGTTCGCCTCCGATGCCGTGTATTTCTGGAGCAGCGTAACGTTCAAGGTCAAGCTCGTGCTCATTCTGCTCGCCGGGCTCAATGCCTTTCTGCTCAGCCAGTCGGTCTTTCGTGAGGCGCGTGCGGGCGGTGGCGGGTCACCCGGCACGGGCGTGAAACTGGTTGCCGGCAGCTCGCTCGTGTTCTGGGTCGGGGCAATCATCGCCGGCCGTCTGATTGCGTATCTGCCCTAGGAGCGCTCGATGGACCTGTTCGCCTGGCTCGAAACGACATTCATCGCAGACGCGATTCGCACGATTCCTTGGATGTACGCGGCTTTCGAGACGGCGCACTACATCGGCCTGGCCATGCTCGTCGGCAGCATCATGCTGATCGACCTGCGCCTGCTCGGGATCGGGCGAACGCTGCCGCTCAAGTCGGTGCTCGGCCTCTTGCCCTGGGCATGGGCAGGCTTCGTCATCAACGCCGTGAGCGGTAGTCTGATCTTCGTCTATGGGGCCGTGAGTTTCAGCGCAAATTCGGCGTTTCGCCTGAAAATGATCCTGATGCTGCTGGCCGGCATCAACGCGCTGATTTTCACCGTGGCGGCGTCGCGGTCGGGCGAGCAGTGGCTCGAGTCGGGCCAGGTCCCGTCGCAGATCAAGGCCGTCGCGACCGCTTCGTTCGTGTTGTGGCTCGGCGTCGTCAC
>DATCZB010000312.1:0-4334 GCA_036526155.1 Gammaproteobacteria bacterium | reverse complement strand
CTCGTCATCGTGCATGACGCGATCGGCGTCAACATGATCGATACCTACGTACGCAAGGGGCTATATCCCGTGGATTTGCCGAGCGGGCTCGGCGGAGAGGCCGCCGGCATCATCACGGCCGTCGGCGGCGATGTCGCGGCGCTCGAGCCGGGCATGCGCGTTGCCTACGTGACGCCGCCGCCGTTCGACGCCTATTCGGAGGCCCGCGTCGTCGATGCCCGCTGGGTCGTGCCGCTGCCGGCAGAGCTCGATTCGGCGACGGCTGCCGCCGTGCTGCTCAAGGGCCTGACCTCTTGGTTCCTGCTGCACCGCAGCTACCGCGTCGCAGTGGGGGACTGGCTCCTGATCTATGCCGCAGCAGGCGGCGTCGGGTCGCTGCTCGTGCAATGGGCCGTGCAACTCGGCGCGCGGGTCATCGGCGTCGTCGGCAGCGAATCCAAGCGCGAAATTGCCGCCGCGCATGGGTGCCACCATGTCTTGCTGGCGTCGGACGACGTCGTCGGCCGCGTGCGGGCGCTGACGGACGGTGCGGGCGTTGCCGCAGTCTATGACTCCGTCGGCCGCGACACCTTCATGGCGTCGCTCGATTGTCTCGCGCCGCATGGCGTCATGGTCAGTTACGGTAATGCGTCGGGTCCCGTCGAGCCGGTCGCGCCGCTCGAGCTCATGCGGCGCGGGTCGCTGTTTCTGACGCGTCCTTCTCTCTACGACTTCATCAATGATCGCGGGCTGCTCGAAACGGGCGCGCGCGAGCTGTTCGCAATGGTCCTTGCCGGCACGCTGCGGGTCGATATCAACCAGCGCTTCGCGTTAAAGGATGCAGCTGACGCTCACCGTGCTCTCGAGAGCCGGCAAACCACGGGCGCGACCGTGCTCGAGCCCTGATACGCAATCTTCTTTTCACTCATGCATGAGGAACAACAATGAATCCGGAACTCCCCGTCATCGACGACACGTCAGTCTGGGACGCCTGGCTCGGGCTTTATCAGACTCCCGTCATCAGCGTGGCGCTCGAGCTCGAAGTCTTCGAGTCGCTGCGGGAGCCCGCTGATACGGCAGCGCTCGCCGAGCGCACGGGCTATTCCGTTCGCGGGTTGTCGGCACTGCTTGGCATGCTCAAGTGCCTGAAGTTGCTAGACCGGCACGGGGAGCAGTGGCAGCTGAATCACGCCTCGCGCGCCTACATGCTCAAAGACAGCCCGTTCTTCTGGGGGCCGTTCTTCAGCTACATGGCCGCCAACCTGCCGTTGCATGCGCTGATGCTCGACAACGTCCGCGGAGTGGCGACCGGCGAGGGCAGGCCGGTGGAGGGCTGGGAAGGAGGTCAGATCGACGAGGAGTTGGCGCGCAAGCTGACCGATTTCATGCATTGCCACTCGATTGCGCCGGCCGTCGGTCTGGCGAAGACCTGCGATTTTTCCGGTGTCAGCCGGCTGCTCGACGTGGGTGGCGGCTCGGGGTGCTATGCGACTTCAATTGCGCTCGAGAACCCGGATCTGCGTGCAACCGTCATGGATCTGCCGACGATCTGTCGCGTCGCCGAGGACTACATCCAAAAAGCCGGTGCGGCGGATCGCGTCGACGCCAGAGCCGTCGACATGTTCCGGGAAGACTGGCCCGAAGGCTACGACTGCCACTTCTACGCCAATGTGTTTCACGACTGGAGTCTCGAGACCTGCGCCGAGCTTGCGCAGTCGAGCTTCGCCTCGCTCGAGCCGGGCGGCCGCATCTGTCTGCAGGAGATGTTGCTCAATGACGCAGGCGACGGCCCGATCCAGCCGATCGCCTTCTCGGTGCTCATGTGTCTCGGCACCAAGGGCCAGCAGTTCACGTTCGACCAGCTCAGGGAAATCCTCGAGGCGGCGGGGTTCACCGATGTGCAAACGCGGCGCTCTTACGGTTATTACTCGCTCGTTACCGGCTTCAAGCCTGCGTGATCCGGGGCGAGGTCGCACTCGTTCTTCATTCCGAGCTTGCGCATGATCATCGATGCGGGGCAAATGCCCGTGAACGACTGCTGGAACAGGTTGGCGCCGACGAACACCGTGAGCCAGACGAAGCCGGGGTGCACGAGGACGGTCAGTGCGACTGAGAGCAGGACCATAAATCCGGCAAAAGCCGTCAAGCCTCTTTCCACCGACATCTTTTTCATTTCAGTTTCTCCGTTGACTAGTAGTTGAAACGCACTCTCAGGTAGGCATTGGAGTTGTCCTCCAGCTGCCCGAAAAACGTGTGCTGCTTCGCGCCGCCAAACAGATTCGCGCCGGCTGTGATGGTCCATTGATCGCTCTGCCGGTAGCTGACGACCGGGCGCAGGTAATAATCATCGTCATTGCCCGAGTAATAGGTGAACAGCGATAGCGTGAGCTTGTCGCGCGCGTCGCGCCAGGTCAGCCGGTTGGTCACGACGTAGCGGGTGCGGTCGGGCTCGAATTCAGGGGCCAGCGAATTCGCGATCAGGGCGGCGTAGTCTTGCGTCTGCTCGATATACAGCTGGAAGCCCAGGTTGAGCCGCGTACGGGCCTCGAACTCGTAGCCGGCAAGCAGCCGCAGCTGGGAGTTGGGTGTTAACGGGTTGGTGCCGCTCGTGTCGCCGCGTGAGTCGTGGTACGCAAACTCGGCGTTGATCAGCCCCTGCCCGAGGGGCCGCCTGAGGCTGCCGCCAATCACGTTCAGGCGCGGAAACGTCGGTGCGAGCTGCGGAGTCAGCCCGAGCGGGCGCTTGAAGAACCCGCGATAGGCATAGCCTGCGAGCTCGGTCGACCCCACTGTGCGAAAGAAGCGTAACGCCAGCTCGCCGCCCTCGATGCCGTCAGACGGCTCGGCGGCCGCGAGCGGTGGGTGCGGCGCAACGATCGTCCCCGCCTGCGGTGAGAAGAAAGAAAAGCGGCTGCCGGTCAGATAGTCATCGGGCTCGAACTGCGGCGACCAGGCGACGTCGATGTTGATCTTGCTCGAGTACCAGGTCGCGCGCACGGCATCCGACGGTGCCTTGAGATACTCGTCGTCGCGTCCCGAGAAAAAGCTGACCCAGCTCTTGGGAAAGACATCGTTGAGAAACAGGAGGTCGCCAGTGCCCCAGGTCAGCACCTGGCGGCCGATTTTCAGATCGACCGATCCGCCGGGTGAGAATCTTAGGCTCAGATCCCGAGGCTCGATGTCGAATTCGTCGAGATAGTCGTCGTAGAGCGCGTCCGCCTTGAGCGACAGCACGAGCTTGTCGCCGGCCCATTCGGTCTCGACGCGCGCGCGCAGATCGCCGAGCGTCTGCCGCGTCGAGAAGTTCGGGTCACCGTCGAGGCGTCGGCCGAACGCGCCTTCGGCAAAGCCGCTGAACACGAGTTCGCTCTCGTCCTCCTCGAATCCGGCGTCAAAGTCGTCGAAGTCGGAAAAGGCATCTTCGAAGGCCGCATCGGTTTCATCGGCCGTCGCGTCTGTGTCGTCCTGCGCCAGTGCGGTCGGGGCGGCCGCCAGTAGCCCCAGGATTAATGTCAGTGCGCGCAACGGTTCCGCCTCAACCCGGGTGCCGTCTCATTCCTCGGGTCGCTGCAGCCACTCCCGCGGGGGGTTGCGCAGCGAGCGTTCGGTGAAGACCGATTCCTCGAGGCCGAGATCGTAGTCGATGTAGCGGAACTGCATGTCGGTGCGCCCGCCGCCGGCCAGGTCGCTGGCACGGCTCAGCGTGACCGTCGGGTAGCCCTCGATCTCCTCGACGCGCAGCACCTCGACACGGCGATAGATTTCACCGGCCGCATTCCGGTACTCGATTGTCATCGGGAGCAAGGTCTCGCGATCGATCCGCGTCTCGTAGCTCGAGAATTCGACGGTCGAAGGGTCCGTCGGCGTGTGCCGGAGCACGTAATGCTCGTCCGTCGTTTCCAGCAACTCATGAGAATCCTCATCCGGGCCACGCCCCGACACGTCCTCATAGAAGTAGTGCGCACCAACGAAGCTCGTGCGCCGGTCGCCTGCAGAGACGCGTCTGACCAGATCGAGTCCCGGCAGGTAGAGCCAGCGATCGTCGTCGGCCCCGGCATGCTTTTTCACCAGGTAGACGGTGTTTCTGACGTCCGAAGGCTGACTGAAAACAACCAGAAAGTCCTGATCGCCGCCTGGCTCGATGTTGCGCCGCAGCACGGTGAACTGGCGGCGCTGCTCTCGGCCCTGCGCGTCGCGGATGATCATTCTCGCTTCGGAGCGACCATCGGCGCCGGCATAGTACGAGGCCAGGTTGGCGCGCCGGACGATTTCGTCTGCGTCGGTCAGGGCTTGCGCTTCCGCCGCGCGAGGTCCGATCGCGAGCAGCGCGGCGATGACCGCGATGCCATTGGGAA
>DATCZB010000311.1:0-6869 GCA_036526155.1 Gammaproteobacteria bacterium | reverse complement strand
ATTATTGGCGGCAACAGGGACAATTAGCGTCCGCCGCGAATCCGGTCGGACAGGGAGTGATCAGATGTGGAATGAGGTCAGAGGCTTGCGCGATGGCGTCGACTACGGCACGCCGCCGCGTGACGGGGAACCCGTCACCTTGACCGTAGATGATAAGGAAGTGACCGTGCCGGCCGGCAGCTCGGTCATGCTCGCTGCCGCGGAGGCCGGGCGAGGCGTGCCCAAGCTCTGCGCGACGGACACGCTCGAGGCATTCGGCAGCTGCCGGGTTTGCCTGGTCGAGATCGAGGGGCAGCGAGGCTATCCGGCCAGCTGCACTACGCTGGTGGCGCCCGGCATGGTCGTCCGGACCCAGTCCGACCGACTGACCGAGCTGCGCAAGGGCGTCATGGAGCTGTATCTCTCCGACTTTCCCGATTCCGAGATCCCCGACGGCTGGAGCGAGTTCCATCGCACGCTCGAGGAAATCGGCATCGAGGGCCACCGCTATGGCCACGGGGCCGATCACTTCGATTCGCCGGTCGACGATTCGAACCCCTACTTCCTGTTCGACCCGTCCAAGTGCATCGTCTGCAGCCGCTGCGTCCGAGCCTGCGAGGAAATCCAGGGCACGTTTGCGCTGACCATCCAGGCCCGCGGCTTCGAGTCCAAGGTCGCGGCAAGCCAGGACCAACCCTTCATGGACTCGGAGTGTGTCAGTTGCGGCGCCTGTGTGCTCGCATGCCCCAGCCACGCCCTCGTCGAGAAGAGCCTGTTTCCGGGAGGATACGAACGTGCCTAACCCACGCAAACCTGAAAAAGAGACCGTCACGATCTGCGCCTACTGCGGCGTCGGTTGCGGGTTCAAGGCCGAGACCATCGGCGACGAAATCGTGCGCATGACGCCGTGGAAAGAAGGCAAGGCCAACCACGGGCACAGCTGCGTCAAGGGGCGCTTCGCCTACGACTATTGGTGTCATCCCGATCGAATCAAGACGCCGATGATCCGCTCGAGCATCGACGAGCCGTGGCAGGAAGTCAGCTGGGAGGAAGCTTTTGCCCATGCCGCAAAAGAGCTGAGACGAATTCAGTCGACCTATGGCCGCAGCTCAATCGGTGGTGTCTCGAGCTCGCGCTGTACGAACGAGGAGATCTTTCTCACGACCAAACTCGTGCGTGCCGTGATGGGCAATAACAATATCGACAACTGCGCACGCATTTGCCACTCGCCGACGCAGTTCGGGCTCTCCGCCACTGTGGGTGCCGGGGCGGCGAGCCAGCATTTCGATTCCATTCTCCAGGCCGACGTGATCATGGTCGTTGGCGCCAACCCGACCGAAGGCCATCCCGTATTCGGCTCGATGATGAAGCGCCGCATCCGTGAGGGCGCGAAGCTCATCGTGATCGACCCACGGCGCACCGAGACCGTCGAAAGCCCGCACTGCCGGGCCGACATCCACCTCGCGCTTCGCCCCGGAACCAACGTCGCGATCCTCAACAGCATCGGCCATGTCATCGTTCGAGAGAACCGGTACAACGAGCAGTTCATCAAGTCGCGTTGCGAATGGCAGGAGTTCGAGCACTGGGCTGAGCTCGTCGGCAGCGACGAATACTCGCCTGACCGAATCGGTCCGATCGCCGGCGTCGATCCGGAGGATATTCGGCGTGCCGCGAGAATCTACTCGAACGGGCCAAACAGCACGATCTATTACGGCCTCGGCGTAACGGAGCACTCGCAAGGTTCCACAGGCGTCATGTGCCTCGGCAACCTCGGTCTCTCCTGCGGCATGTTCGGCCGTGAAGGCGTCGGCGTGAATCCGCTGCGCGGCCAGGGCAACGTGCAGGGCGGCAGCTGCCTCGGCAGCTGGCCGCACGTGTTCAGCGGTTACCGGTTCGTGACGGACGATGCCACGCGCGCGAGCTTCGAGGCCGAATGGGGTGTCGAACTCGATAGTGAGCCCGGCCTGCGCCTGCCCAACATGTTCGATGCTGCGCTGACGGGACACTTCAAGGGCATGTACATCATGGGCGAGGACCCCGTGCAGTCCGACCCGAATCAGAATCACATCATTGCGGCGCTGCGCAACATGGAATGCGTCGTCATTCATGATTTGTTCCTCAACGAAACGTCGAAGTACGCGCATGTCTTCCTGCCGGGCAGCTCTTCGCTCGAGAAGGACGGCACATTCACGGGCGCCGAGCGACGAATCGGTCGGGTGCGCCAGGTCGTCAAGCCGCTGGCCGGTTATCAGGATTGGGAAGTCACCGTGAAGCTCATGAACGCGATGGGCTACGACTGCGAATACGCGCATGCCGGCGAGGTGCTCGACGAGCTCGCGCGTGTCACGCCGGCATACAGCGGCGCAAGCTTCGAGCTGCTCGACCGCGTCGGCTCGGCACAGTGGCCGGTCGATACCAATGCGCCTGAGGGAACCGAAGTGCTGCACATGGAGCAGTTTCCGCGAGCCAACGGCCTCGGCACCTTCATGCTGACAGGCTTCGTCCCGACACGCGAGAGAGTCAGCGAGAAGTACCCGCTGCTCCTGACCACCGGCCGGATTTTGAGCCAGTACAACGTCGGCACGCAGACGCGCCGCACGGCCAACTCGCAGTGGCATCCCGAGGATGTGCTCGAAATGTCGGCCGGCGACATGCAGGTTCGCGGGCTGCATACCGGCGACAAGGTCACTGTGGCCAGCCGTTTCGGCTCCACTCAGCTCAAGGTTGTCGAGTCGCGCCGCATGAACCCGGGCATCATCTACACGACGTTCCACCACGCTGAATCCAAGGCGAACGCCGTGACCAGCGACCTGTCGGATTGGGCAACGAACTGCCCCGAGTACAAGGTCACGGCTGTCGAAGTCACCAAGGTCACGGCTGACGACACCTCGCGCACGCAGGCAAGCACGGCGCGCCCCGAGCGTGAAGCGGCGGAGCTGGCCGTGATGGAGGAGGCCTGAGCATGGCGGGTAGCGGCGATCAGCCCCACGTTTCAGGGGCCGTCATCGAGCTCGAGCGCCTGGTGGAGATGGCGAATCAGATTGGCGACTTCTTCTCGCCGTATCCGCCCGAGCGCGCTCGCGAGGGCTTACGCAATCATCTGCGAACCTATTGGGACCCGCGCATGCGCGGGGCGCTGCTCGAGCACATCGATTCCGGCGGTGAGGGCCTGAGTGAACGCGTTGTCGAGGCTGCGAACCTGCTGCGTGACGCTGCCGCCGAGAAGGATGGCTATTACGGGCCGCCCAAGGACTAGCGAGCACCCCCGTGACAAGAGGGGTCAGAGCCCCTTCGAAAAAAGGGCTCTGACCCTCCAGCTTTGACCCCCCAGCTTCCTGAGCCGCCGGCATCATGCCCGCCGGCTTTACTGAATCACGATGAACAAGCGCATATTGTTGCGCACGACATTCAGCGCCATCGCGCCCGACGCTTGCCGGATAGCCTGCGACAGTTGCTCCACCGTCTGCACCGGTCGACGGTTGACGGCTGTGATGACGTCACCGGCCCGCAGGCCATTCCGGGCCGCCGGACTACCCTGATCGACCAGGGAAACCAGGACACCCTGAACCCGGCCGTACTGAGGATGTGTCGAATCGAGGGCGCGAAACTCGGCCCCCTGCAGCTTCTCGATCGTTTGCCCGGCGTCCGCGGTCAGCCCCGATGCGCGGCCGATCGTGGCCTCGACCGATTCGCGGATGCCGTTTCTGAGGTAGACGAGCTCTGCCGTTGAACCGAGCCGCATCAATCCAACCTTGTTGCGGAGGTCCGAGGAGCCCTCGACCGCGGCGCCATCGATTTCGATGATGACGTCGCCGGGTTCGAGCCCGGCCCGCTCCGCCGGCGAATCCGGCTCAACCTGAGTGACGACCGCACCCTGCTCTGCGTCGAGCTCGAGCGCATCGGCAATGGCGGGCGTCAGGTCCTGGATCAGGATGCCCAGGCGCCCCCGGCGCACCTCACCGTGCTCGAGCAGCTGGTTCTTGACCTCCCGCGCCATGTTGGTCGGCACGGCAAAGCCGATGCCGATGTTGCCGCCGCCCGGCGCGATGATGGCCGTGTTAATACCCACGAGTTGGCCATCGAGATTGATCAGCGCCCCGCCGGAATTACCGGGATTGATCGAAGCATCGGTCTGGATGAAATCCTCGTAGCCGTCGGCATTGAGCCCGTTCCGACCCAGCGCGCTGACGATTCCGGACGTCACGGTCTGCCCGAGACCGAACGGGTTGCCGATCGCAACGACGAAGTCGCCAACCTCGAGGGCGTCCGAATCGCCCAGCTCGACGTCTGTCAGATCATCGGCCTCGATCCGCAGCAGGGCGATATCGGTGCCCGCGTCGCTGCCGATAATTTCCGCCTCGACCTGGCGTTTGTCGGACAAGGTCACGCGCACGACATCGGCGCCGTCAATGACGTGATGATTGGTCAGAACGTAGCCGGCTTCCGCATCAATAATGACGCCCGAACCCGCACTCTGCTGCGGAACGTATTGCGGCTCCTGGGGAAAATCGAAGAAGCGGCCGAAGAAAGGGTCGGACAGCAACGGACTGACGCCGACCGCGCGCTGGCTCTCGACAGAAATATTGACGACAGCCGGCGTCACTTCGCGCAGCAAAGGCGCCAGCGTCGGCTGCTCCGACACGCCTGCGCCGAAAGGCCACTGGGCGAAAGCCGGGGTGACGGTCAGCGCCAGCAGCGCACCGCACCCGGTCCAGGCAAGCAACTTGCTTCTCATTGATCGTGCCTCCAGCTTGTTGGGATAGGCGCAAGATGTGTTTGCCCGGACGACTTTCAAGAAAAATGAAAAAACATTCATCTTCCGGCAAGGCGACTTGAAACTGCCGGAGCTGACCCCAGGTATTGCCCCGACATCACCACGGCTTGAGGAGGTAACGATTCCGATAGTTGTAGGAATCCTGATTCCACCAATTTTGATCTGAAAATGATTAGGAGAAGTGAAATGAGAATTTCAATCGCAACCCCCAAATCCATTGTTTCCCTGGCGACTGCGGCACTCGCGTCGCTCACGCTTGCCGGCCTGCCGGCTCAAGCGGAGAACGCGCAGGCAGCCAGCACCAAGCCCTACGAGTGGTCGGCCCAGCTGGTCTCCTACGACGCAGAAACCCACACGGCTGTGCTCAAGGCCCGCGTCGCGTCGCATGTCGCGATCGCCGGCCTCGACAGCTATTCGGAGGGCGACCGTTTGATACTGACCTGGTCCGGGCGATCCTGGGCCAGCGGCGTGCGCGGTCTGGCGAGGGACCCCGAGCTGACGTCGGATTCGCTGTCGCTGCCCGTTGAGTTCGTTGCGGCGGAGATGGACGGCCGGTACGTCAGCTTCCGGATCCCGGTTCCCGACAGTTCAGTCGAGCTGATTTCCGGCATGGAAACCGGGCACCGCGTGACCGGAACCTCACCCAGAATGGCGACGGACTGGAACAACTCGGTCAGCTCGCTTCGTCATTACAACGACGTCGACTGAAGTCTGGCGCTTTAGCGGGCGCGTTCGGCCTGCTCATTGGCCGGACGCGCCATCTCTAACCGCATCACGGAGCCAAGCAATGACAAGACACTCCAGAACCTGGGCCAGCCCGCTTGCCGCGCTCGCCATCGCTGTTCCATTCGCAATTGCCGGACTGCAATCTGCGGGTGCACAGGAGCGCGTCATCCCCGACACCTACCTCGCCATCACAACCAACATGACGCCGGCCGACGTCGAGATCAAGGCAGATGTGCTCGGCTGGTCTACCGATGCCGAACGCGAAGCCGTCATCGCCGCACTGCAAAGTGAGGACCCGTCTGCCGCACTAAGCGACTTGCCGTCGAAGGGCGCCGTCTGGCGCATGAACAGTGCAGTCGGAACGTCAATCAAGTATGCACATCGGGAGCCACTGGACGACGGCGGCGAGCGGATCACGCTAGTGACCGACAGACGAATCGCCTATACGAGCTTCAAGCCCTGGGTGGCCGCCAACCCGGCAACCGATAAGGCGCTGGAATACTCGGTGGTCGAGATGACGGTCGGCGGACCAAATAGTGGTGAGGGGACCTTGTCCCTGTCAGCCGAGGTCAACCTCGACGCCGCATCGAATCGGGTCTCGCTCGATCGAGCAAACGGCGCGCCATTATTGACGAACGTCAGAATGGCACCGAAGCCGTACTGGGCGACGCAGAACTGATTGCGCAAAGCCAGCTCCGGTGTGGGCGATGCGTAACGCTCGTTCACACCGGCTGGTCCGGCCCTAGGCGATCACCGGTTCGCACAGTCCGGCGCATGCGCTGAATCCAACCACGGCGCCGCGCCGAAGCTCATGGTATGGAAACTAAAGAGGATTTTGCCCAACGGACTAATGCCAGCAATCTCTCAACGAGCGACCTTCGTCGGATCCTCGGCCACCTGGGCCAGCATCCCCGCCCACTGAAGTTCATCGCCGCAGGTCTCGTGCTGGCAATCGGCAGTTCAGGTCTCCTGCTCGGCGGCGTGACGGTGGCAATATCCTCGGTCCTGGTCATGGTCATGGCCGGATTCGACCTCTTGAGCGCCATGAAGATCGGCTTCTTCACGACGGGGACGATCGGAGCGGCAGTCGGGCTCTTGCTCGCTGTGAGGTCTATCCGCTTCCTCACCAAGCAGATACCCAACGATCTTTCGCTCTAGACGGATCGCAGCGGCTACTGGTCCGAAATCCGGGTGGAATCGAGGTCCTGCACGACGGGCCGCCGCCGCTTGCGCGCCTTCTTGGACATCATCGCCCGCATCGATTCACGCTTGCCAAAGCACAACAAGCGATCTTCGGCTTCCAGCGTCCGGTCAAGACGTGGATTCGGGATCACCTTGTCCCCGCGGTACAGGGTGAGCACGTTGATATCCTTCTCAACCGTCATGCTGT